>NZ_CP128153.1:2374375-2683750 GCF_030292155.1 Bacillus sp. DX3.1
AAGTATTTTCAACTGATTGCACAAACAGAGGCAAAGGCAATTATGGTATTTATTTCTGAAACGTATAAGGAGGAAAATCACCTTAATGTTCGTGATTTTGCGGAGTATTATGGTATTCCAGAAGATGCAGCAACTGGGAGTTCAAATGGTTGTTTAGCAGCATATGTAACAAAGCACCGCTATTTTGGTAAAGAAAAAATAAATTTACATATTGAACAAGGCTATGAGATGAATCGTCCTTCTTTATTACATGTTCGTGCGGAAGAAAAAAATCATTTGATTGAGATTTTTGTAGGTGGGGAAGTAACAAGCATTGCTAACGGGAAATGGAACGTATAATACAAATAAAGGGGGATCTATATGATTTTAAAATCAATTTTTTGTCATGTAGAAAAAGAGCAAAAAGAGTTATTTTCAACTGCTCAAGAAAAATGGAAAGAATTAACGAAACTAGAAGGATTCCATGGGCAATTTGGTGGATGGAATGAGGGGACAGCTTGTATATTTGCTGTTTGGGGAAATATGAATACATACCAGCAATTTATGAATGAAACGCATGACACAATCTTTTGCAATAGCAATCAAAAGGATACATATACATCCTGTGAAACAGAATTATATCAATCTTTATTTGATATGACAGAGACTTCATTTACAGAAGTAATTCCAAATAGTTCTTTTGCAAGAATCGCAATATGCGATGTGAAAAATGGAGATGATCAGCAGTTTTTACATGTGCAAGAAACGGTTTGGAATATAGGTATGGAAAAATCAGAAGGGATGTTAGGTGGCATTGTTGGAAGGTCCCTTACAAAGCCTAATCGTTATCTCGTTCTTTCTTTATGGAAAGACGAAGAATCGCATCAATATTATGTGGAAGAAATTTTTCCAGCGTTATATGAATCAGCAAATGTATCGGCGTATGTGTCAAATGTAAATGGGAAACAGGTTACATACGTCGATGAGTGGTCTGTATGCCCCGCATATTCTTAATAAAAAGAGTGGATACATGATGTCATATCCAAGACATATTATTTCAGCAGTAACAGTTTTCTTGAATGAGAAGAATGAAATTTTGGTACAAAAAAGTCCGAAACGAGGATAGGAAATCCCTGGTGGCCAAGTAGAAGAAGGGGAAGCAATTCGTCAAGGGGAAGAGAATCGAAAGTAGAAACAGGGATTGATATATTTTAGATGCCTACAAGCAGCTATTTCTCGGTTTTTAACATTAATCCAACAGAAGTCCTCTTCCTCAAGCACGTGCAGGGCATATTGTTTGGCGTTAGGCTTCCGAAACACTATAACGAAAAAAAAGGAAGGTGGTTTGAAGTGAAAACTGTTACTTTTAACGCTCCGCCTTCCGAACAACAAAAAAAGACAGTTCAAACATTCAATTTTAATGGAGTGAATGGAGGGCTATTCACACGGGAAAAATGGAAGAAGTTAAAAATATTTTCCAATTTATATTTTTAAATACTTGCAAAAACAATTTGAATATTGTATATTTTATAGCAATAAGTGAATGTTATTTCAAAAGCGATGAAAAGGACACGAGTTATTTTTACGGTTATACAGAGAAGGAAGGAAAGCTGAGAACTTCCTAGCGCAGAAAAATGACTTACCACCTTAGAGCTGTATTGGGGAAAATAAGTATCCAATACCGTATAGCCACGTTACGGAAAAAGAAGCTATCAAAATCCTTTATAGAAAAGGTGCGATAGGAATCTGGGTGGAACCACGGATATAAGCATATTCGTCCCTATTACTAGGGATGAGTATGCTTTTTTATTTTTTAATTTTATATCATGATAAGCAAAGAAAAGGACACGAGTTATTTTTAACGGTTATACAGAGAAGGAAGGAGAGCTGAGAACTTCCTAACGCAGGAAAATAACTTACCACCTTAGAGCTGCACTGGGGAAAAACATAGTATCTAGTGCCGTGTAAGCGACGTTACCGCAAAAGAAGCCATCGTATTTTAAAATATGATGGGAATCTGGGTGGAACCACGGGTAAAAGCACACTCGTCCCTACTATAGGGATGAGTGTGCTTTTTATTATGAAATGGAGTGGTAAAGATGAGCGAACAAGTAATTCGAATTATTTTTCCAGATGGCAGTGCAAAAGAATATGTAAAAGGCATTACTTTAGAAGCGATTGCAGCATCGATTAGCTCGAGCTTAAAAAAGAAAGCTGTAGCTGGGCAGGTAAATGGTCAATTATTTGATTTACGCCGAAACATTAATCACGATGCGAAAATTGAAATTATAACTGTAGATTCGGAAGAAGGAATACAAATCGGAAGGCACACTGCTACGCATGTGTTAGCACAAGCGGTAAAAAGATTATATCGCAATGTAAAATTAGGAGTAGGACCAGTTATTGAAAATGGATTTTATTATGATATGGATCTTCCTGATAGTATGACTGTTGAAGAATTATCTCAAATAGAAAATGAAATGCAGAGCATTATAAACGAAAATTTAGAAATGGAACGAATGGAAGTTACTAGGGATGAAGCGAAAAAGATTTTTCAAGACTTGAATGACCACTTAAAGTTAGAGCTCTTAGATGATATTCCAGCCCATGAAATTGTAACAATTTATAAGCAAGGGGAATTTTTAGATTTATGCCGCGGGCCACATTTACCGTCAACTGGATATATGAAAGCATTCAAGTTGACTCACGTTTCTGGTGCATATTGGCGCGGTGATAGTAATAATCAAGTTCTTCAACGGATATATGGTGTTGCTTTTTCTTCACAAAAGGAATTAGAAAATCACTTGCAGTTTGTAGAAGAAGCGGCAAAGAGGAATCATCGTAAGCTTGGCAATGAACTTGAATTATTTATGTTCTCTGAAGAAGCACCAGGAATGCCTTTTTATTTACCGAAAGGGCAAATCATACGAAATGAATTAGAATCTTTTCTAAGAGAATTGCAACAGAAGCATGATTACCAAGAAGTTCGTACTCCTTTTATGATGAATCAAGAGCTATGGGAGCAATCAGGACACTGGGATCATTATAAAGATAATATGTATTTTTCAGAGGTCGATCATAAAAGCTTCGCGCTAAAACCAATGAATTGTCCTGGACATATGTTGATGTTTAAAAATAAGCTACACTCCTATCGAGATTTACCAATTAGAATGTGTGAGTTCGGTCAAGTGCATCGACATGAATTTAGCGGTGCGCTGAACGGTTTATTAAGAGTACGTACATTTTGTCAAGACGATGCACATATATTCGTTACACCGGAACAAATTGAAAGTGAGATACAATCGGTAATCAAACAAATCGATTTTGTCTATCGTACATTTGGTTTTGAATATGAAATAGAACTTTCGACAAGACCAGAAGATTCAATGGGAGATGACGAACTATGGAATAAGGCAGAAGGCGCACTTGAAAATGTACTGAAATCATTACATTATAACTATAAAATTAATGAGGGGGATGGTGCATTTTATGGACCAAAAATTGATTTTCATATTAAGGATGCATTAAGAAGAAGTCACCAATGTGCAACAGTTCAACTTGATTTTCAAATGCCAGAGAAATTCAACTTACATTATATTGACGATAAAAATGAGAAAAAACGACCTGTCGTCATTCACCGTGCTGTATTAGGATCACTTGATCGATTCTTAGGTATATTAATTGAACATTTTGGTGGAGCATTTCCAACATGGTTAGCTCCTGTTCAAGTAAAGGTGATTCCTGTTTCAGTAGAAGTACATGAAGGGTACGCGAAAGAGATGGAGGAGAAGCTGAGACATGCTGGTATACGAGCTGAGCTAGACGTTCGTAATGAAAAACTCGGATATAAAATACGAGAAGCACAAATGAAAAAGACTCCTTATATTCTTGTAATCGGGGATAAAGAAATCGAGAATGAAGCTGTAAATGTACGTAGGTATGGAGAGGAGAAATCTGAAGTTGTTTCGCTATCTGCATTTATAGAAAGTGTACAGGATGAAATTTATAAGAAATGCTCTAGATAAAAAATATTAAATAAGAGTCACTTTTGAACTACAACCAATGAACTCAACCGTAAAGCTAACACTTAAGCATGAAAATCTTTTGGAGACAGACTTTGTGGATGATGATGATACTTTCGAGGGATATAATAATGGATGGCCAGCCGTTTTAAGTAACTTGAAGAGCTTGCTCGAAACAGGACGTACTTTGCCACCAATACATGTAGACTAAATTTTACTGTAGATTCAAAATAAAGTTTGTCCATATGTAAAAACTTGAACAATAATCCTGTATATAAATTTTAATACACAATTCGTTTTATAAACTATTTAGAAAAGTAAAAAGATGTCAGACAAGCTACCGAGATATGGGTAGCTTGTTTGATTTATCGACTTGCATATCGTGTGTTTTTCCTTCTAAATACAAAACTTAAAATAATTCAACGGTTTCTGATTGTAATGACTCAAAGGTTAAATGTATAATACGGAATTATTTTACCAATTGTACGGAAAAAAGATGATAATAGCTACATATGTACAGTGCTGTATTACTTCGTTTACTAATTGGAACTGTTCTTTTTGTATAGACCTTACTGGAAAATTCAACAAATCAAATAGTAAAGTGAGTAGAGATAAACGCATGCCTCCATCCTCAGATTAAGATTTTTCTATGCTAAAGCCGTAAGAATTACAGCGATACCATTAAAGCATCCGTGAATAATTATGCCTGGAACTATTGATCCAGATCTTTCATATGTCCACGCAAATATAAGCCCAGAAATGAAATTGATTGGTAAGGTGTTGTAAGTAGGAATGTGAACCAACATGAATATGAGAGAGCTAAACGCTATCGCAACTGCTATACCAAATCTACTTCTTAACCACTTATAGAGAAATCCTCTGTAAAAAACTTCTTCATAAAATGGGGATATAACAGCAGCGGAGATGAAGCCGATTGTAAAATTTATTGGTGTCAGTTGTGTTTGAAAACTTTCGGTTTTACTATTTTCATAACTGATTCCTAGTACATCCATAATGATTACAACAACAACACTGAGCACAATTAAAGTTATTGTCCAAAAAATAGTAGAAACCCAGTAACGTTTAGTAAAAGATCGTAGTCCAATATCCTTCCATGTTAATTGAAATGGCTTCAAAGTAATGTGATAAACCCCGAGTAGAAAAACAATTGCCATTATTAAACCAGTAAGAGTATCTGTATATAATTTATTTTGAAATAAATTACTGAAAAATTCATTAAACAAATATTCTAAGAAGAATGGTACTAAGATAAAAGTTAGGATAAGCATTAAGATGAATTCTTTCAAAGACCAATCCATCTTTTCTACTACTGAATTCTTATTACTTATCAAAGTGTTCGCCTCCCTGACCTTGGTATGTGATTATTTAATTATATAAGGTGACGTAACGTTACCTACAAGTCTTTTTTAGGGAGTGATGTTTAGTCTTACTTTTCAACAGGTGAGGTATCAAAAAAATAAATATAACCTTGTATACTCTCCGATATTATGACGAAATTAGTTTATTTAAACTAGAAGTAAAAGTAGAAAGAGGTAAAAGATAGTATTCTAAGGAAGGAACATACTAAAACTTGAGGCAAGATAAATTGGAAACACCTGTTACCTTTGATTGCAAAGAGTGAAGATAAAAATTATGCAGGTAGGATTGATGGATTCACTGCCCATGTATCTTTTATTCCAGAAGAAAAGATTGGGATCGTAATCTTGGCAAATAAAGACACCACATATTTACCGGATTGTATAGCGTATCATGTTTATGATCAAATACTTAGCCTTGAGCCGGTGGACTGGAACAAGCAACAGGGAAAAGAGTTAAAAAAATTACTTGAAGGTATTGATCAACAAGAAGAGATGGAGCCGAAACCTGATGCAGTTCCTTCTCACCCGTTATATGATTTCATAGGTCATGTTGTACATCCTGCTTATGAAAATGTAGAGATAACGGAAAAGAACGGAAAATTATATATGGAATATCGTTCGTTGGCGTTTACGTTAATTCATCATGATAATGATATATTCCAAGCGGAAGAAACCTGATTTTGGGTTTCGGTTTCTACGAATGAAGAAGGTGAGATTTATAGTCTTCAGATGCCGCTAGAACCTATTGTTTGAGAAATTATTTTTATCAAACAATAAAATTCGCTGTACTTTTTATTTGTTAGTCGAATGGATGATAGTTGTGCTGTAGTAAATGAGAAAAGGATAGATGAAAATGATCTGTTTTCATCTATCCTTTATTCGTTATATTTTATAGAGGAGGTAAATCAATCTTTCCTTCTTCAAATAATTCTTTAATCATATGCTTCGTATAACCGGCAGCTTGGGCAAATGTGATTTTCGCAGGCATCGGGGCTTCGTTTACATCGACCACAACATCGATAATACACGGTTTATCTTGCTTTACTGCTTTTTCAAAAGCAGGGAGTAATTCATCAATATGTTCGACACGGTAACCAACTCCGCCGCATGCTTCTGCATATTTTGCGAAATCAGGATTTGTTAAGTCTGTACCAAATTCAATATTTCCCATCACTTCTTGTTCGAACTTAATCATAGCAATTTTGTGGTTGTTTAAGACAACGACAACAATGGGTAGTTTATATTTAACGGCTGTGACAAAGTCGTTCATTGTCATACCAAATCCACCATCACCGCATATTGCGAAGACTTGTTTATCAGGATACGCAATTTGCCCAGCTAGTGCCCCAGGTAGTCCGCAACCGAGTGTCGCGAGCCAGCTGGAGATGATAAATTGCTGGTTCGTCATTCGAAAATGACGTGCAGCCCACACTGTTACATTTCCGACATCAACGGATAAAATTGCATCATCATTTGCCACGTGCTGCAGTGCATGCATGACTCTTTGTGGTTTGATTGGAGTAGAAGAGTCTTCTTCTTGATTATGCAATTTTTCTTCCCATTTTTTCATGAGTTCTTGATGATGTTCTAAGAAAGAACGATTGCTATGCTTTTCAACATTTTGTGTGAACCACTTCAACGTTTTATCGGCGTCTCCAGCCAGCCCAATATCAGTTGGATAACGTTTTCCGATTTGTGCAGGATCCGTATCGATATGAAGTGTTTTTGCTTTTTCTGGTAAGAACCCTGTGAAAGGATAAGAAGTACCGACCATGATTAATGTATCCGCATGCTGCATTGCTTCATAGGCAGGTTTTGTTCCGATTAATCCTAGCCCACCGATACAAAGAGGGTGTTCATCTGGAATGATACCTTTTGCTGGAAGTGTTAAGACGATTGGTGCACCAATATGCTCGGCGAATGTCAGTAAAGACTCTTTCGCATGTTTCGCTCCTTTCCCAGCTAAAATAACAGGTTTCTTTGCCTCGTTTAATGCCAATGATGCCAATTTTAAATCCTGTTCTTGCGGAAATAGTTCAGGTAATGTAAAAGAAGAACTTGTTACACGTGCGCCAGCTTCCACTTCAAACTTCGGCACATCATCTGGAATTGTAAGAACAGATACACCTTTTTTCGTATACGCCATACGAATGGCTTGGTTTACAACGGCTGGAAGTTGCTCGGCTGACATGATGCGTTGGTTATATACAGCTACATCATCAAACATTCTTTCTAAATTCACTTCTTGGAAAAATCCGGTACCGAGTAAATCAGATTCAATTTGACCCGTAATCGCAAGAACAGGTGCTTGATCTAGTTTTGCATCATATAATCCATTCAATAAGTGAATGGCCCCAGGCCCAGCAATCGCCATGCATACCCCAAGTTTTCCTGTTAATTTTGCATAAGAAGCAGCTGCTAGAGCACCAGCTTCTTCATGGCGAACTTGAATAAATTTTATTTTATCTTGTGCTTTGCGAAGCGGTTCAATAATGGAATTAATTGAATCGCCAGGCATACCATATACGTGGTCAACGCCCCACTCAATTAATAAATCAACAAGAACTTCACCGGCAGTTTTTCGAAACATGATAGTTCCTCCTTACATACTGAGATACTATTATGTTTCGGAAAAAAAGGTAAAATATACAAATGATGAATGGGATTCTTTTTTTTAGTGATGACCCGCAAATAGTGTGAAAATCGTAATAAGTAAAAATCCGAAAAGAGTCCAAGAAAGAAAAGGGAGTATCGATAAGCGTTTCTTCGCTTTCCAAAGCATTTCATGTATTGTTACATATCCTAAAGATCCGATGGCACTTCCCATTGTGAAGCCTTGTAAATGAACTGCTTTTCCATTCATCATAATACCGAATACGGTGCCGACACCAAGGATGACCGATAATAAAAGAATCGTTAAGATAAAAGAAATGGATTTATTCTGTGTGAATAAGAAAGAAATCATTAAAGCTAAACCTTCAGGGATGTGGTGAATAATAATGGCCAGTAAGAAGGGAATGGCAGATTCGTGATGGTTTGCGAAGGCCGCTCCTAATGCGAATCCACTTGGCATATTGTGAATAAAAATCGCGAACGAAAGAAATAAAAAAGTTTGCCATGCTTGCTGATCTTTTTTATGTATCATAGGATGGTGACAATAGTTATCCATTAACATCATTAATAAAGCTCCAAGTGAAATCCCTAGTATAGGACCGATCATCTCAAAGCTTGAAAATGTTTCGGGAATAATTTCTAACAACAACCCAAGTAAAATACCGCCGCAAAGTGCATATAAGCGATACATTTTTTCTTCAATGAGTTGCCTTGTTGCAAGGCCGACTACGCCTCCCAGCAATAAACCACCAAATGAAAATAACGTAACGATCATCGGAATCCATAATCGTTCCATCGAATCACACTCCAATTTTGTACCTTCTTTTTACCTTACTATGAAAGAGAAGAGATTAGTCCAAGTTATTTAGTGATAAATTTGATTATTTGTTATGGTTTATATATTCAATTTAATTTAATTGAAAAAGAAAGTATTTGTTTGTCAACGAATTGGAGTTTATCAGAATATGAAAATCCGAAACTATATGATGCTGAAAATAATGGTGCACCAGAGTGTGACCTTATATAGCAATGACATTCAATCCAGTTACACAAGTTCAACATTATACGACAATGAGAAAATTTTATGAAGATGAAGTCATTGTAATTCAGCATTTATATGTTTCGCAAACTATAGTGTAAAACGTAAACAAACTTGGTGTGTAGTTTTTAACATGTTTGTTTGCGGATTTGTTTAATTCGAATATAATATTTTCAAAAGATTTAATTTTCTGTTAAAATAAGGTAAGTGTATAAACATAGTAGAGTTTAATTAACACTGGAGGCGAAGCTATATGGTTGAATTTAGAAAGGCAAAACTAGAAGATGTACAAGGAATTATTAAGGTCTGTTCAGATGGCTATAGAAATACATATCCAGAACTGCTGCCGCAATATTATATAGAAAGTACAATTAAGGAATTTTATAATGAAAAAAGAGTGAAAAATGAAATAATTAATATAAGCCAGGAATGGAATGGTTGGTTTGTTGCTGTTGAGGATGGAGAAATTATTGGTGCTGGTGGCGGTGGATTCATTGGTGAAGAAATAGCAGAGTTATTTGTAATATATTTAGACCCACATAGAAAACGAGAAGGAGTAGGCAGTAGATTACTTTCAGTAATTACCAATGATCAAGTTGAACGTGGTGCAAAAGAACAGTGGGTTTCAGTTGCAAAAGACAACTTTATGGGAATACCGTTTTATGAAGCTGTTGGTTTTATATATCAGAATGAGCGTCCTGCATACGGACTTCCAGTAGATGAAGATTTTAAATCAATTAGATATAAACGCAATTTAACAGGTACTTTAGTTAAAAAGTAGTTTGAAAAAGACCTCACAAATTGAGGTCTTTTCTTGCACACTTCTTCATATTTTGAACAGTTGTCTTTTATTGTTGCCTGTTTCCTCTAATAAGAATCGCATAGCATATAAAATACTTCTTTTTTGGTTCATTAATACTTGTATTAAATGAAAGTAACTAATTATTAAAGAGGGTTTTTTCATATCGATTCCTATTGTTTCTAATAACCATGCTAGGGGAGAAGATGTAGAAGTAGAGAAGCATACACATTAAATAGACTCTTTTCATGATGCATGTTTATACAAAATATTTAGAAGAAGAGTGGAGAAAGTGTTGCTAGTAACAGTTAATTTTGTCACATAGATTGAAAATTGAAGAAAATCCAGTAACACCTCTTTTATAGAGGCTTTTTCTATGCACTCCTTAACATCTTCAACGTTGTTTGCAAAGGTTTTTGATAAGCTAAAATAAGCACTTGTTCTACTTGACTTTCAAATCCTAAGTTTTTATCGAGGTATTTAGTTACCAATCATTGAACCATATTTTATGAACCTTTGTATGGTATGGTCAAGAAAGCCACAATTCTTGCTCCGTGGTTAGCGGGTGCTGCGATGGCATTTAGTTCTGTATCAATTGTGTTAAATGCATTATGACTTCAAAGGGTAAAATTGTAGACGGCTTTCGAACTGTCTATTTTATTATGAAAAAGAGCGACATATTCAGCATTTTAACGATAATTTTGTTTTTTGAAGAAGCTGCTGTTACATAAAAAAGTTGGATTTTCTGCAATCTCTTCTGCACTCTAGGTAGGAATTTTTGCATAGAATGTAGAAATTTCCAAAATGGTCTTATCTTTTTAGTTGTAAAGGAGGTATTGTAATGGAAGTTACTATTCGTGCTGTGCAGATACATGATGCTAACGCAATTCATCGTATCTGTACACAAGATGCTGTTCTACCGTATATGGTTTTTCTTCCCAGTATGCGAGTGGATGCTATGGAAAATAGGATTCGTAACTTGGGACATAATCAATTTGAATTTGTTGCGGAGTTTGGTGGTAACGTTGTTGGATTTGTAGGTTTAACCCAAGGACAAGGTCGAAGGTCGCATTCGGGAGATATATTCATTGGCGTAGACAGCGAATATCATAAAAAAGGAATTGGGAAAGCGTTACTTACGAAAATACTTGACCTTGCAGACAATTGGCTAATGCTTGAAAGAGTGGAACTTGGTGTTCTCGTAACAAATCCTGGTGCACAAGCATTGTATGAAAAGTTTGGGTTTTCAGAAGAAGGAAAAAAGAAAGGTAGTTTAAAAGCTCACGGTAGATTTATCGATGAAATAATGATGAGTCGCCTCCGTCCAAACGGCCTTCTCATACATACTTAACTATTATAAGAAAAAAGGGTACTTTCCATGGAAGGTACTCTTTTTTTATGATAGTCATCATTTTACCTTAACAAAGACTACTATTAAAAAACACTTTTTCAAATGTCTTGGATGTTTGACGAAAAATTCCGTCAGGGAAAGGGTTAGCAAAAAAATTATCGATGCCAGATGTAGTCCAAAACTTTAACGAATTAAATGGCAGACTTGAAGAAAAGAAAAAAGCTTCCCCAACTAAAGGGTGCATTAGCTAAAAAATAAAGGAAGACCCATATTAGTTATGTATAATATGAGTCCTCCTTTATTTTTTCATTATAGTATATTTAGCGTTTCATTAGCTTTTTGTGCCAAGTTTGCATGAATCGCAGGAATTTTCTAAGGTCAAATTAGCAAAACATACATTTTACCAATAGGTCTTTTTTAGTATATTTTTCAATAAGACCCAAATGGGATGCGCGCTTTCGTTTTGTTCCATTCACTTTGTCAGTAAGCATATACAGGTAAACCTTGTAGGTATTGAGAAGTTATGAAATCGTATGATAAAAAGCTTTCCGAATAGCGGTTTCTCTTGGATCATCAAACATTTGCATGCCAACTCTTGTCATTGCATAAGCGAAGCCAACTTGATTTATAGGATCTGCGAAACATAAAGAACCGCCTGCACCTGGATGACCAAAACACGAGGGATTTCCGTAATGGGAACCCGTTTCTAGTGGTTTGAAAAAACCTAGAGAAAAAGCGGTATCTACCGTTTGTACAGCATCACGCCATCCGCTATTAGTTTGTGTAGGTGGTTGAGATAGTTCATCCAATGTAGGGGGACTTAAATGTAAAAAAGGACCACCGTTAGCAAATTCACTATAGATTTTCGCCATATCATGTACTACACCGATACCGTTTCCAGATGGGAATTCTACTTCTCGTAGTTCTCTTTTGTTAAAATTATCATGTGCTAGTAATCCCTTTGGATCCACCATACTGCGTTTTGCTAAAGACTTTGGATTCATAAATGCCCATAGTAAGCTTTTGGGAAAGGAACCAAAGCTTTTAAAAATGTCAAAAATGGATTGAATTCCTTTGATAGTCGCAATTCGCTTATCAGGAAGGGATGTTGGTATTCCAATATACATCTCTGCATTTAATGGCTTTGCAATTTCTTCATTAAAAAATCGAGTTAAGTTTCGTCCTTTCGGATCTACATGACGAATTAATTCACTTATAAGCCATCCAATTGTCCATGTATGGTATCCGTGCTGGATTCCAGGTTCCCAAGCTGGTTTCATTTGTTCTAAATAGGGGACAACATGTTTTGTATCAAAATCGCCAAGCTTATGTAATGGTAATTTGTTAATACAACATAACCCTGCTTGGTGTCCAAGCAGCTGCCGAACTGTGATGTTTTCTTTTCCATTTACTCCGAATTCTTTCCAATAAGTAGATACTTTCTCTTCGTAATTTATATAACCTTTTGAATGTGCTAAGGCCAATGCAAGAGCAGCAAATCCTTTTGTTCCAGAAAAGATGAGAACCGCTGTATCTTCTTGCCGAAGTTCTTTTGTATTATGGTCACGATATCCACCCCATAAATCAACAACGCATTCACCTTTGTAATAGATGCAACAAGCTGCCCCTAATTCATCATGAGTTGTAAAATTTTCTGTAAATACATGTTTTACTTGTTCAAATCCAGGTCTTACGAAACCATCAACATGAATAGTTTGTTCCATTTGTACAGCCCCTTATTGTTTTAACTGTAACATGTTAAAATATTAATATATATAACAATACTCCACCAATATATGTAAATCCTGCTTCTCATTTAATAGGGGAAAGGGATAACAGCTTTCAACGACAAAGATGCATATATATTCAGAGAGACTTTCAAGATAAACGGAAATATAATGAATAGTAACATTAAATTTTGTCACATAGATTGAAAATTGAAGAAAATCTAGTAACACCTCTTTTTGTAACAAATAAAAAAATCGCGACCTATATATGCGGGTTTGCGACGAAAGCACCGAATAGGTTAATTAACTACTTGTTTGAGAAAACGAATGTGAAGATTCTTAATGCCGTCGCTCTAACACGTAATATATCCTCGAATAGGGTCATTGAAAAAAGTGGGTTTAATTTCATAAGTAGTATTGAAATTGAAAACGAGGAATACCACTACTACCAACTAAGCAAGCAAATATTTTAAACGGTTTTTAATCTTTCAAAGACGCCATTCTTTTGTATTTTGAAGGATTAAATATAAATTCTAATTAAGCTCCTAGTATCGCAAGACTATTAGGTATTCATGTTGAGCATTAATGATGAGAGGAAATAAAAAATGGAACCAAAAATAATAAGTATTCCAGCAAAGAAAATTGTAGGGATTAGGAAAGAAACAACTTTTATAAAAGATTTCGAAATTACAAGGGGAATATGGCAAACATTTATGCCATTAAGAAATAGCATCCCTCACAGAAGTAACTCTTGTTTTCTTTCCGTAAAGGTGTTAAAAACCCCTTGAATATGGGTGATATGAACTATACTTATCAAAAATGGGCTGCTGTGGAGGTTAAAAGTTTTGACAAAGATATTTCTTCAGAATTATCCACACATACATTAACCGGAGGCTTATATGCTGTTTTTATACATCAAGGAACGGCATCTGATATGAGCACATTCCAGTACATTTTTCAAGAATGGTTACCGAATTCAAATTATAGTTTAGACTTAAGGGAACATTTTGAAGTTATGGATGATACTTATCGCCCGGACGATTTAAACGCAAAAGAAGAGATTTGGATACCAATAAAAGTTAAATGACGAATAAAGATATAAATACTATGAAACGGATTATTAGAATGAAAACATGTATGCATATGGAATCGATAAATAAGAGAGCTGGAATTTTTCTTTCCAGTTCTCTTATTATTTTTAGGAATATATTTAAAAAAATCACGTTTTTATCAAAAAATGACTTCTTACCAAGAGGTCTTTTTTAGTATGTTTTTCAAGAAGAATCTGTTAGTGGGAAATCGAATCATGACTACTGATAACGGGATTTATGTCAACTTAAGATAAAGTTAAAAGTAATACAAAAGACTTATATACTATGAACATCTAAGTCTTTTGTATTACTTCATTCTTATACTAATAAGGGATGTAACGAAACATAGGACTACTCTATACTAATAGATGAAAGCGCTCTTAAAATTATAAGGAGGAAATTGCATGAAAAAGTGGGTTCAGTTTAGAATAGCAAGACCGACAGATAAATTTGAAGAAGTTATAAAATTTTATGAAGAAGGTTTAGGTTTAAAACGCATAGGTGAGTTTCAAAATCATGAAGGTTATGATGGGGTAATGCTTGGATTACCTGATGTAGAGTATCATTTAGAGTTTACAAAGCATATTAACGGAAGCCCGTGTCCTGCTCCAACAAAAGATAACTTACTTGTATTTTATATGCCTGATAAAGCTGAAATTGAAAAAATGAATAATAGACTAAATGCAATGGGGTATTATGAAGTTGAACCCGAAAACCCTTACTGGAAAGAAAAAGGTACTACAATAGAAGATCCTGATGGGTGGAGAATTGTACTAATGAATACAGATGGGTAAAGAGAACTGCCGTATAGTATAGAGACAGTTCATTTCAGTTTCAAGCTAATAGATACGTTTTATAAAGAGTACACGTAAAAGGAGTCTATTTTGATTAAATTGTTTTCAAAAACAGGCTCTTTTTATTGTGGTTAGATTGATGGCTATGTGCGGTACAGCAATTAACAACATACAAACTTATTGCTAAGAATCCTCATCTCATTTTATATTTTCTTCAGCTTGGAGTGCAGTTATTTCTAATGAACCTCAATAGAAAGCTTAGCGATTGTATTTTCATTTTCTTTAATCGTTAAAATAACATTTCCAGTCTCGTTAAACGTATGAGATGAGAGTTGATAAAGCTCTTGTATCTTAAATTTTTCTTTGATTTTTTTTACAGATTCACTTTTTATTAAAGATAAACTAGGTTTCCAAACCTCTTTTTTACCAGAAGGGTAGTTTATTATAATATGAGCATCTTTTAGATTCAGTTCTTTCCAAGAAGCTAAATAAAGTTTTGTCTCTTGTCCGTTTTTTATTAACTGTTCTGAAAAATATCCTAATTCACCGATATCCCCAAGAATAGTATATTGTGTGTTATCTATTTTTATATCTTGAAAGGGAGGTTGATATGTGACGGCATTGTAAATTCCATAAGAAAGAGCTAAAGTAGAAGCAATTGTAAGTCCGATTATAAATTTTTTGAAGCCGCTTCCTTTAAAGCTAGTCATCATTACTGAATTTGGTGTAAACTTCTGGGCTAATAAAAAAATAATCAGGATTACAATGAGAGAAATACCTATAAAAATATACATACTCATAACCCTCCTCTTCATTTTACACCAAACGCTCACTTGATAAATGTAGATGGAATTTGTGACAACTTTTTTTGAATGTTTTTAGTGAAATAAAGTGAAACTTTAATCAGTGGGGGTTTTCTTCATCCCCCACTGATTATTAGCCCTCACCAATCGGGCTTTTACGGGCAGTTTATCCCGCACCTATCTTCTTTGATTTTCTTAGAATCTTGAGGTGGGGGTATTACTGCCCGTTAATGCGGGATAAATTTATATTGTTACTAATATATTAACATAAATATCCAATTATCCTTCTTGATATTACAAAAGATTGTAGATGAATTTCAGCTATCTGATATTGATAGAGAGGAAGTTCTTACTTATAATATTTAGTTACTTCTTTTTTCATTCTCCATATTCCATATGAAAGTAACCCTCTAACAATGATTGCAGTTATCATTAGATTAGTAAACATTACATTTTTATAATGGATTATATTCATTTTACGGGCATAAAAATATTTTTCATGATACTGGATTGTTGTATAGAAGGAAAGTAAGATACTAGTTGCAATTCCCATGAAAACAGCAGATAAATCAATCCAAATATGTGAAAGGGGAGCTGAAAAACCACAAATCGTTGCGAATACTGTGGGCAGTAGAAAACTTAACAATAATTTGCGTGTTTTACTTTTCTTTCAAATGAATTGATGAGAAAAGCTCCCGTATACTTAAAAGTATAAAAGGTAATAAGGGGAAACCAACCATAAGAAGGAGATGCAATCAAAGGAGGCGAAATGGTTGAAGAATGGTATAGATATAAATATTTAAGATGCAAATCAAAAAGAAGAAGGGTTTTCTGATATAATATATCAATAGACAGAGAAGGAGGGTCTCGATGGCATTTCCTATTTTAGAAACAAAAAGGTTACATTTAATTGAGATTGAACAATTACATTGTCAAAAAATATATGATATTTTTTCACTTGAAGAGGTAACGCGTTATAATGGTATGAATTCTTTTACAAAGTTCGGACAAGCTTCTCGAATGATTGAATCTTTTTCGAAAAATTATTTTGAAAAAAGTGCGATTCGTTGGGGAATTGTTGTGAAAGAAACAGGTGCATTTATAGGGACAGCTGGTTTAAATAATTTACAACTTTGGAGTAAACGATCTGAAATTGGATACGAGTTACACCCTTCTTACTGGGGAAAAGGATATGCATCTGAAGCCGTTCGACAAATAGTAACATACATTTTTCAGGAACTAGGTTTATTCCGCATTGGGGCAATTACATACCCTGAAAATATAGCCTCTTCTAGTATGTTATCCAAAATAGGATTTCAAAAAGAAGGATTATTAAGAGGATATATTAATCAAGGTAACCGGCAACGAGATGCTTTTATATATTCTATGTTACTAACTGACTGGGAAAAGAGTTATGGAATATAACTTGCATGGCTCTTTCCTGTGCTACTGTTAATCAGATACAGGGGCATAAAGAACCCCTCTTACAAAAATGTAAGAGGGGTAATGAAAGTATTAACCTAATTTAGGTAATAAACGTTCTCCACTTTTCATGCTACTTTTACATAAAGGGCATTTTGGCTCTTCTTCAAATGAAAAGTTTTTTCTCATCCATCCTAAACAATCTTCAGATTCACATTCCCATACAGGGGTTTCCTCTGGTGGTACTTCTGCTACGTCGTTCTTTCTATTTCGATACATGGGACCACTCCTTTTATGTAAAATATTTTGTTTATATAAGTAAAAAGGTTGTTAACCGTTCGATGTTAACAACCTTTTTATTGTTTAAATTATAGCTTTACAACGTTTTTCGCTTGAGGTCCGCGGTTGCCGTCTTCAACTTCAAAGCTAACTTCTTGACCTTCGTCAAGAGATTTGAAGCCGTCGCCAGTGATAGCTGAGAAGTGAACGAATACGTCGTTACCGTCTGCAACTTCGATGAAACCGAAACCTTTTTCGCTGTTAAACCATTTTACTTTACCTGTTAATGTCATGGTAAATGCCTCCTAAAAATAAGAAAAATGAATTGCAATATGATCCGTCTTATTTCATTGAAAATAAAAATTCACATATTATCAAAAACCCATAAGGAACGTATATTATCCCTAATTGATGCTTGATAATATGTAAAGTAAACCATTTGTGTATTTATCCTACAACATATCTTACAACAAATGGAGAGAAATAGCAAGTGTTGGAAGGATTAGGAATTTTATATCATTTACGTTATTGTAAATAACCTGTAAAAGTATGTGGAATAACAAATAAAGTGTAAAATAAGTAATAGTTATTATAAAATTAGAAATTAATAACAGAGGAGGGACTATTTTGAATAAGGGTTCATTTACAATGATCGAAGCAGCACGAGAAGGACGAAAGAAAATCCATCCCATTTTTGCAGTTATTCTAGCCATTTTATTTTTATCATTCAGTGGAGTATTTATGTTATTCATGCTAGTTTTACCAAAAGTGGAAACTACATTCATGAAAGGTATCTATGACAATTTAAGACTGTTATTAACGTTTGGTGGAACCATTCTATTCGTATTTTTATGGGTTCGCTTTGTTGAAAAGAGACCATTTTCATCAATTGGCTTTTGGAAAGGAGAAGCCTGGAAAAAGTATTTACGCGGGGCTCTGTTAGGTTTTGTTTTCATATCAATTCCAGTGGTATTACTTGTTATTACAGGATTTGCAAAGCTAGAGATGCAACACATTACGAGTACGTTTATTTTAGGTGTATTAGGTTCTTTAGTTGCCTTTTTAGTACAAGGTGCTGCAGAAGAAATTGTTGTACGTGGTTGGTTATTCCCAATCATTTCTGTAAGAAGTCGTATATGGGTTGGGATTGTGGTTACATCGTTTTTATTTGGTTTTCTTCATTTGTTTAATCCTGGAATTACAGTTCTCTCTATATTAAATATTATTTTTGTTGGTGTATTTGCAGCACTTTATGCATTAAAGGAAAATAGTTTATGGGGCATTTGTGCTTGGCATTCCATTTGGAACTGGGCTCAGTATAATATATACGGATTTGCAGTAAGTGGGACGACTATTTATTCTACACCGTTGTTTAAATCAACGATCACTGGCTCAGAGAAATTGAATGGTGGTGCATTTGGAATCGAAGGAAGTATCATTACTACGCTTATGCTTGCAGTTGCTTCATTTGTTTTATGGAAACAAATATGGGGAAGAAAAGCTAAAAAACGTATAAATGGCTAAGATATGCTGAAAGAAATAAGAAATTGGTTAGAACAGAATCAAGCATAAAGAATCGTAATCAAAAACGAGTACTGTTTGAAATATTGATACTCGTTTTCTTAAGAGAATTGAAGTTTAGTTTAGGTAATGAAACACGCTATTGATTTATCTTGTATGACTATAACGTTTGCCTTTTTGTTTTCTCGACATATAAACCGCGGCTATGGATAACAAAAGGTGACCTGCACTCGTTTTCTCTCTTTGTTTTCACTTGGCATGGGACAGGAAAAGGATCTGACCGCTTCTATGCATGGCCGGATACTCTTTCCCACCTAAAAAGAAGGGGTTTATGTCGGTTTTTTAATTTGTATTTATATAGATAACTGTTTTTTACTTGCTGCAAGACCGTTTTTTCGCAGTCAAATTTGAATGTTCTAGATTTCGAAAATCGATATCTTCATGTGAATAAGAATGGAGTTTATTTTATAAAATCATTATCTTTTTACAGAATAATCTTGCAATATTAAAATGGAAACAAATACAATAAAAGGAAATGTATATAGTGATTTTGGGGAGAGCGTATGAACGAAGCTAGTTTATGGAGAGAAGAACTTGCACGCAGTATCTGTTTGGCGTATACACAAAATACGTCTGTCGATGCAGTCATGATTGCTGGCTCTGTGTCTCGCGGAATGGCTGACAAATATTCCGATATTGAAGTGCATATTTTTTGGTCGCAGTCACCTTCAGATGAAGAACGAATTGCAGCTATGAAACGTGCAGATGGCATTTTAGTAGACTTTTATCCATATGAAGAAGATGAATGGTCTGAAGTATATAAAGTTCAAGGGGTCAAAATTGAAGTAAGTCAATTTCTTTCTAATACAATAGAGCAATACATAAAAGAGGTAGTGGAAGACTGTAATATGAATATTGATAAGCAAGTTTTATTAGCATCTGTCCAATATGGGTTGCCTATATATGGTCATGATAAAGTAAATGGGTGGAAAAAATGCATTGAATATTATCCTGATTCATTAGTAAATGCTGTAGTAGAACAGCATTTGAATTTCGATGCTTTATGGTATTATGAATCTTTAGCTTATCGTGAAGACTGGTTGATGTCTTGTGAAGTATACAGTAGTGTAATTAAAAATATGATAGGTGTTCTACATGGGTTAAACCGAATGTATATTGCTCATCCCCGGTATAAATGGGTGAATCAATCTCTAGAAGAGATGAAAATCAAACCTCACAATTTAAACAATCGTCTACAACAAAGTATTTGTAATCTATCTTTTTGGGGAGTTTCTGAATTACAGTGTATTGCAGAAGAAATTTATACGCTAGTAGAACAGCAGTTACCGATGTTAGAAGTGAAGCGGCCAAAGCAAAGAGAGTTTTGGGATAAAAAGCCTGATTTATTGTAGTAATTTGTATAATAAAGTTATTCTGTTTTAAAAAAAAGAGAGGTGGGCTTCATGAAGAAACTTCTAAATGAGATTGAAGTTATTCACATCGTACAAGTTGGAATTGCTTTTCTTGTATGGATTTGTACGACGCTTATTAGTTGGTATGAGGGAAGTAAATTATTAGATAATCCATGGGAGTGGAAATACACAGCCAAGTTTACAAAGTTTTTTCTAGGTCATGCAACGAATGAAGGAGATATTCTTCAGTTAGATTTTTTCATTTATAGTGCGAAATTTATCCCGCTTCCTTTTTTTATGATGATTATTAGTTTTTGCTATATGTTGTTAGTCATGCTGCACGTGTGCTTAAAAGCTTTCTATTTCAAAAAAATTATAGAAGTGTGATTCATTATGAAACTAGGTGATGGGGTGCATTTAGTTTCGATTAACTGAATATAAGGAAAAATAAAGGGAATGAAATGAATGGGGAGGGAATAGATACAGTGAAAACACTATTAAAAACACTAGGGGTACTTGCTGGCATGGTCGCATTAGGTGTAGCACTGACTTATGGCATGTTACATTTTTTCGATTATAAAAAATCAACTACTAAAAAAACGTCATCCTTATCTTCAGCAGCAGTTTTAGCGAATAGTGAGGTGAAAGCTGAGGATGCGAAGATGATGGACAATGGTAATTACTCATTGCCAAATAGTGAGTTTAATACAAACTTTACTTGGAAGGATACAGAGGTGCAAATCGCATTACACGAGATGGCACATCAAAAAGTAAAGGCGGATCAAAAGTGGGGATTTATTATGATTACACAAGAGCGTATCGAGAGTTTATTAGGTATTGTTAAAACTAGTAATATGAATCATAAAAATACATACATGGAAATATTAGAACGATGGAAGCAAGGGAAATATGAGACTGTTGATGATGATCATAATGCGATATGGAAACTACAAAGTGGAAACCTAGGAGAAGGGAAAGGCGTTATGTCACCAGAAGAACAGAAAGAGTTGGTTCAGAAAGTGTTTATGCAAAAAGAGACATTTTCCGGGAGTACATTAATAGCGGGTGTTGAACAAGTTGAAAAATGATATATATAGAAATTAAATTAATCATTTGACATATGAAATATATAAGGAAGTGCTTTTTCAGATGGATGAGAAAAAAGGAACCTATACGGAAATATTCGAGATGTCTATCATCAGCTGCAAAAGAATTTAGATAAAGAAATAGAAGAATATGATATAAGCTATGTACAATTTGGCGTTATTCAAGTACTTGCGAAGTCTGGAAAAGTATCAATGTCTAGACTAATTGAAAATATGGGGTGTGTCCCAAGTAATATGACGACGATGATTCAAAGGATGAAGAGAGACGGTTATGTTGCAACGCAAAAAAATCCAAATGATCAACGAGAAACACTTGTGTTTTTAACGGAAAAGGGAGAACAAGCGAGAGAACAAGTAGATGTAAAATATGCAGTTTTTTTACAGGAAAACTTTAGTGTATTCACTGAAGAAGAAGAGCAACAACTACAAAAATTATTACAAAAGTGGAAGCGTCAGTCAAACTCATTCTGATATAAAAGTAAAAGTAAAAGTGTAATAGTCCGTTACCTTTTTAATTCAGATTCAAAATTCAGTTATTTATGAAAAATGATATGATAATATAAATGGTAAGGGAGGGATATGCAATGATGCCAATCATATTATCAATTATTCTTATTATGAGCCTCATAATTTCAATATATTTTATCTATAATAAAAGAAAAAAAGCAGGAATAACGGGATTAAAAAGCGCTTTAACCTCCATTTGTTGCTTGCTTATTGCAATTTTAAATCTATTGGCATATTGGCTCAGCTTTGTAGGCATTTTAAGTTGGTTATTGTCAATAAGTTTACTGCTAGTAGGCGCTTATTTTACAAAATATATTCCGATATCTAAGAAGGTACATTAATGAAATAGAGGAAACGTTGGATATGTAACATACATATTATCAAATTCAGTTTAATAATGTAAGCTCCATCATATAAAGGGGCTAGTCTAAAAGATCGCTATTCAATGATTTTTTAGACTAGCCTCTTTTATATTTAAATAGTTAAATGACGTTTTTGTAAGTTTCATTCATAAATTGTAAGGGAAATCGATGTAAAAAAACGAAAATGAATTTTAAAATTTAAATAGAAGTTACGGAAAGCAGAGGTGAAATGAGTGAATCAAGCAAACTTTTCGACCAATTCCATTATTCTTTTTGATGGCGTTTGTAATTTATGTAACTTTTGGGTGCAGTTTGTTATTGAAAGGGATCCGAAAGCAGTATTTAAGTTTGCTCCGTTACAATCAGAAATAGCGAAAAGTTTAATCATGAAATATGGAAAAGAATACAAAAGAGAAGACTCTATCATTTTATTTGAGGAAGGAAAACTTTATACAAAATCAACAGCAGTTTTAAAAATTCTTCGGAAGTTGAGAGGACCAATAAAAGTATTATACATATTTATTTTTATCCCAAAATTTATTCGAGATAAGATATACGATATTGTTGCTCGAAACCGGTATCGTTGGTTTGGGAAACAGAAATCTTGTATGATTTCAACGCAGGGTGTACAGAATCGTTTTTTGGAAGAGGATATCTAAATGAAAGAAGGGATTCGAATGGAAAAAAGGATTATAAGAATAAAGCTGAAAAAGAGTGTAATTACATCTTTTAGGTGGTTTTTAGCAATTATGTTTATCATATATGGCATTGCAAAAATTTATCCAGGTCAATTCTCAACTGGAGATTTTATTTTTGATTCAACAAAGGATTCACCGATGAAATTAGCATGGTATTTCTTTGGGTATTCTAATTTTTATAATTTATTTATTGCTTTTGGTGAGTTAACAGCTGCACTTTTATTACTTATCCCACGAACAGCAACAGTAGGGAATATCATTTACTTGCCGATTACTGTTAATATTACAGTTTTAAATTACTGTTTTGATATCCCAGCACTTCCTATCAGTATTATGTTAACGTCATTAAGTATTTTATTACTTTTACTTGAGTATTCAAAATTGAAAAGAGTGTTTTTTGAAAACGGAGTTGTAGATAAGCAGAGAGATACAGAAGAAAGGTGGATGAATGTAAGATGACAATCTTTAATATAATTCTTTTATTCGTTATTTTTGTGATTTCTTGTTGTTATTACTTTTTTATAGATAAGAAAAGTGAATAATAGAAAATGTGAAAATAGAGGGAGTTATATACAGACTCTCTCTATTTTTAATGTGAACATATTCATATTTGTTAAAAAGAATCTACAATCGCCTTTAATTGCTTAATAAACATCTGTGTAGATGCACTCATATATTTATCTTTTCTATAAATAACGCCAATTTCTACGATTGGAGTAGGATTCGTAATTTTTATTGCTTGAATACGATCGTGGTTTAGAAAGTCTATATATGGTTTAGGTAAGACTGTAATTCCCATTCCTTTTGAAACCATGTGAATTAGTGATTCCATTGTACTTATTTCTAATATTGGCTTTGGTGTAAATCCGAAATTTTGACAATGTGTTGAAATAAGCTGTGTTAAAAAGAAATTTTTTGGTAGGAGTACAACGGGATATCTTTGCAATACTTCCATCATCACAGTAGTGTGTTGTGCTAATTCGTGACCAAATGGAACCACTAAAGTAAGTTCATTTTGATAAAGCGGTTTGTGTATACTCCAATAATCACTATTCGTATTGGGAAAAAGAATTAAATCGAAAGCTTACATACGGTGCTTTTGGTGAAAATATGACAGTGCACGAAATGCTTGAAGGGGATATATGTATAGGGGATATTTTTCAAATTGGTGAAGCTGTGGTGCAAGTAAGTCAGCCAAGGCAGCCTTGTTTTAAATTGGCAGAGAAGTATGATATTCCGCAATTACCACTTTACTTTCAAAACACGGGATATACGGGGTTTTATTTTCGTGTTTTGAAAGAGGGGTGGGTATCACCAACAGATACTCTTATACAACTTGAGTCACATAGTAATGGAATAACAATTGCTTTTGCAAACTGTATGATGCATAAAGAGAAACGTAACTTTGAAGGAGTACGGAGAATTTTAGAAGTAGAGGCACTTTCAGCAAGTTGGAGAAAAACATTTGAAAAACGATTGGAAGGGCAAGAAGTAGATTCGAAAGCACGATTAGAAGGAATTAGTGAATAATGGATACATAGATGGTTTACATGGTAATGGAGTTCAGCTCATTGTATAAATCATCAGTCGATAATAATGGGGAATGAAGAAAAAGGTGTTTTTGAAGGAGCTATTTAGCTACTTTAGGAACACTTTTTTTATAACGAAAATATAGCTCTTTTCCCATATAGATCACCATCTTGGAATGGAAGTCACTTTTAATCCTAAGTTACAAATGTTAAGAGTGACTTTCATGCATCTACCTGGATGGATTCGTGCAAAATATATTTGTAGTGAAAAATAAAATTTTGGATAAATATCGGCTGTTTGTAAGAAGAAAGATAAATAGCATAGTTCTCATACCAAAATTTTGTTTATAAAGGTACGTTTAGGAGGAAATGAAGATGAAAATTGGGTTGATTGGTTTAGGGAAAATGGGATTAAATTTAGGACAAAATTTAATTGATAAAAACTATGAAGTAGTGGCGTTTGATTTGAATGTAGATGCTGTGAAAGAAATAAAAGAATATGGAGCGGAAGGTACATCCAGTCTCAGTGAACTTATCCAATCATTAGAAAAACCGAGAGTGCTTTGGATTATGGTTCCACATGCGGTTGTAGATTCTGTTATTAGTGACATTACACCACACTTAAGTGAAGGAGATATTGTAATTGAAGCGGGGAATTCGCATTATAAAGAATCGACACGTCGCTACAATGAGCTCAAGGAATCTGGCGTGCATTTTATGGACGCTGGAACATCTGGTGGAACAGAAGGGGCACGTCATGGAGCTTGTTATATGATTGGTGGAGATCCCGAAGCCTGGGACATCGTAGAACCTGTGTTTCGAGATACAGCGGTAGAAAATGGATATTTATATGCTGGAAAAGCAGGAAGTGGTCATTTTTTAAAGATGGTTCATAATGGAATTGAATATGGAATGATGGCTGCAATTGGTGAAGGTTTTGAAGTATTAGAGAAAAGTGAATTTGATTATGACTATGAAAAAGTAGCAAAAGTGTGGAATAATGGTTCTGTTATTCGTTCATGGCTTATGGATTTAACGGAACGTGCATTCTCAAAAGATGCAAAATTAGATGAAATTAAAGGGATTATGCATTCTTCTGGTGAAGGGAAATGGACGGTTGAAACGGCTCTTGATTTACAAGCAGCGACTCCAGTTATTGCTTTGTCCTTATTAATGCGATATCGTTCATTAGAAAATGATACCTTTACAGGTAAAGTAGTAGCGGCACTGCGTAATGAATTTGGTGGACATGCGGTAGAAAAAAGCGAAAAAAACTAAATCGTCATCATGATTGAAAAGATTTTCTAGTATGAAAGCAAAATAAACAACCCTGTTCACATGAGAACAGGGTTGTTTATTTATTATTTAAATTTAAATTCCCTTCAAAAGAAGAACACGTGCTGGAGAAGCATCTGTCCCAACTAATTTTAATGGTGCTGCCACCATAAAATAATGGCCCGCGGGTACGTTTTTTAAACGTAATCCTTCAATGACGATAATATTCGCACCGAATAACGCTTTATGAGTAGGGTGTCCTGGTTGATTGCGTTCAACGCCAAGAGCATCAATGCCAACGCCTCTAATTTTACGTGCTGCTAGATAATGGGCGCCATCTTCTTTTAAAAAAATAAATTCATAATTAAAGTCATCTTCAAAAGAATTACGGGTTTGAAATAAAATAAAATCATTTTCTTGAATATCAAGTTTTTCTAAATCTGTTTTTGAAATCCCATCTTCAACGGTTGTTAGGTCAAAAATTTTAGCAGGTCCAACTAATTTCTCTAACGGAATACTTTCAAACGTTTCTCCTTCATTGATCATATGTAAAGGTGCATCAATATGCGTACCTGTATGGGCGTCTAATGCGATACGTGACTCGGTCACATGTGCATTTGTTGTCCTTGAAAACTTTGGTTGTTTTTCAGGTTTATTTTTATAAACGGTCATTCCTTCAAAAACAGGTGCTGTTATATCATATATTTCCATTCGTATTTTCTCCTTTTAAATGAGCAGTTACCGTTGGCCACCAATGAAAACCATCGTTTTCTAGTAAAGCATCTGATTCTTTAGGGCCCATTGATCCCGACTCATAGTTAGGAAAATGTTTAGCACTTTTGTTATTCCAAACATTTGAGATAACATCAACAAATTGCCAAGAAAGGGATACCTCATCCCAATGTGTAAAGTTAGTTGAATCACCACGCATACAATCATAAAGAAGAACTTCGTATGCTTCAGGTGTGTTCATTTTATCCGTACAATTATTACAATAACTTAATTGAATGGGTGTCGAAGCAATTCCGCTCTCCGCTTTTTTTGCATTTAAATATAGTGTGATTCCTTCTTCGGGCTGAATGTGAATTACCAGCAAATTAGGGTGAACTTTGTTTTCATTATTAAAATATAGGTTCATTGGTAAGTCTTTAAATTGTATAACGATTTCAGTGCATTTTTCCTGCATTCGTTTTCCTGTTCGAATATAGAAAGGGACTCCTGACCACCTGAAATCTTCAATCATTAGCTTTCCAGCAACAAATGTTTCTGTGTTCGATTCTGGATCTACTGCATTTTCTTCACGATAGCCGATTACTTTGTTTTCATCTACAATACCTGGTCCATACTGTCCACGGATAAAATCACGATCCACTGCATCTTCTGAAAGAGGTTTTAACGCACGAAGGACTTTTACCTTTTCACTTCTGATTTCCTCTGCGGTCAGTTTAATTGGCGGTTCCATTGCAAGGAGAGCTACCATTTGTAACACATGATTTTGCACCATGTCACGTAGTGCCCCTGAATCTTCGTAATAGCGCCCACGATCTTCTACTCCTAATACTTCACTTGAAGTGATTTGGATGTTAGCAATATATTGATTGTTCCAAAGAGGTTCGAAAATAGCATTCGCAAAGCGAATAACTTTAATATTTTGAACCATCTCTTTTCCTAAATAGTGATCAATACGATAAATTTCGTCTTCTGTGAAGGCGTGGCGAATTTGATTATTTAACACTTGTGCGGATTCATAATCATGGCCAAATGGTTTTTCAATGACTAAGCGAATCCAGCCTTCCGTAGAAGTTAATCCTTCTGATTTTAAATGAGTAGCAATTGTACCGAAGAAATCAGGAGCCATCGCTAAATAAAACATACGATTTCCTTCTGTATGATAACTTCCATCAAGAGTAGTTAACAAATTTTTAAGCTCCTGATAAGAAGATATATTTGTGACATCGAAAGGATGATAATAGAAATGTGAAGCAAATGTATCGTGGCTCATATCCTCTTTGTGGAAGTCACGAATAGACGTTTTTACGTTTTCACGAAACTCGTCATTCGATAAAGGTCTCCTCGCTACGCCAACTACGGCAAAGTCTTCAGAGATTTTCCCTTTTCGAAAGAGTCTGTAAAGGGAAGGGAATAATTTGCGCTTCGCTAAATCACCTGTTGCACCAAAAATAACGATAATACATTTAGGAGTATGAATTTTCATGGTTAAATAGCCCTCACTTTATCCGAAATTAATTCCCACTTAGTATGTTAATTATTTAATAATACATGTAAGAGCAACATGAAATAATTTTATAACTTATACAAACAGGCATACAGAATTTCAGTCTAAATAACATTTGAAAGGACAATTCATAAGATCAGGGGCCTGCTGGATAGTTCATACAGTGTAGTTGACTTTCTTTGCACCAAAAATAATAACAGCAGGAGCTGATATCATTACTATACTTGGAGCAGCTGGAGACATGTCAATCAAGGGTGCGGTAGACTTAATAGCTGATGAAGAAGCTGATAAGTTGGTAAATAAAATTCTTAAATCGAAGAAAGTTTTTATTTGAAGGAGTCATTTAAATCCTAATATCATCTTATTATAATTTTTTAAAAATTCGCTAAACTTTTAAAAAATACACCCTTTTGGTATATTTTATGATACTATGTTGAATTGTAAGAATTATTCTTTCATTTATAGATTATGGAATATGACTAAATTATGAGAGATAAATTAATGGAGGACCAACATGGGGAACTTTACTCTTTCTGAAAGTTTTATTTTGGAAGAACCAAAAAAGGAACAGTTATATCAATTATTCGAAGATGTATTTGGCATTCCTGTTCAAACGCTACAAAATTTTGAGGCAAGGGGATTTTGGGATTGTACATATAGACCTTTTGCATATTTGAAAGATGAGCAAGTAATTGCAAATGTGTCGATGTTTTCGCTTCCGATGCTTGTGAATGGAGAGCGGATAAAGGCCGCTGGAATTCAATCTGTCATGACGCATCCGGATTATCAGAGAAAAGGTTTGATGAAACAAATTTTCAACGAAGTGTTAAAAGAAGTAGATAAACAATATGAATGTGCTGTGCTATTTACTGAATACCCAGAGTTATACACACCATTTGGTTTTCGCGTTGTACAAGAACATCTGATGACATTATCATATGAAGATATTCAAAATAAAACGACGTCTCTACGAAAATTAGATTTCTATGATGAAACAGATATGCAGTTAGTGAAGGGAATCTTAGAAAACGGACAATCGCTTTCTCAAGAATTTACAACCTTAAATTACCAACCTTCTTTTTATTTTAATATGTATGATGCGAGATGGAATGATAAGCTATATTATTCAGAGAAGTTGGATACGGTTATTGTATATGAAGTGAAAGATCAAGTGTTGAAACTATTTGGTGTTTTTGCACCTATTATTCCAATATTAGATGAAGTGTGTGCCGAAATACATGAATCATTTGTAGAGATTAAGTTTTACTTTTATCCCGATGAGTTAGGGGTTGAAGATGCAAAGCATAAAGAGTATCAATCTAAAAAGCATTTGATGATTCGCGGGGACGATAATATTGAGTTTAAAGGATATAAGTTCCCAATTCTTGCTGAGTTTTAAATGAAAAAATATATGTAGAAAGCAGCTTGTGAAAGCTGCTTTTTTTGTTTGTAAGCAGGAAATAATTGATGAATGGAGAAGAAGTGTTGGATATATGGAATTTGAAGAGCAATCCTACTAGTCAACTACCCACCACTTAAACGCTAACGCGTTTTGAAGTGGGGGCTTGTAAAAAGCCCTGGTTGTCTAGCCTCAGCCTTTTGTAGACTACGTTCGTAGGTTGCATACCCAAGAATAATTCCCTAGTTCTTGGCTCTATGATGGCTCTGTAACAGTTCTGGTTGGGAAGGAACGGTCAACCACAAGCCTTCTTTCATAAAAAGTTGCTAACACCTACAAACATTGGCGAAGGGAAACAAACTCTTAGGAGGGACAAAGCATGCGTGTATTTGTCAAGAATTTACGAGGAGAACCGCTCATGCCTTGCAGTACTCGTAAGGCACGGCTTCTTCTCAAACAAGGGAAAGCAAAAATTATAGGTTACACACCGTTTACCATTCAATTGCAATATGTGACTGGTGAAACAGTACAACCTGTTACAATCGGTGTCGATAGCGGTGCAAAATATGTGGGAATCGCAATTACAACAGAGGAAAAAGTACTAATCAAAGGAACCATTGAATTACGTCAGGATGTCAAAGAAAATCTCACGCTTAGAGCCACACTACGTAGAAGCAGAAGACAACGTAAAACTCGCTACCGAAAAGCACGCTTTCTGAATCGAAAAAAGAAAGAGGGCTGGCTTCCACCATCGATTCAAAGCCGAACTGATAACATCATTCATTGGATTGAAACATTCAAATTACTATTACCTTCTCCAAAAGTCATTGTAGAAGTTGGCAAGTTTGATGCCCAAAAACTAAAGAACCCTGATATACAAGGGAAAGCGTATCAACAAGGAGACGCATTTGGCTTTTGGAATACAAGATACTATGTGTTTGCGAGAGACCATTATACGTGTCAAATCTGTAAGAAAAAAGGTGGCGTTTTGCATACGCACCATGTGATTGAGCGATGTAATGGCGGTTCAGATATGGCAGATAACCTCGCGACAGTACATGAAGACTGTCATCGAAAATTCCATCAAGGGAAAATTAAGCACGTTTTTAAGGAACCAAAACAGTATAAAGAGACCGCCTTTATGAATATTTTGCGGCTTCAAATCATGAAGCGTTTAGAATGTGAGATTACGTATGGAAGTTGCACAACACCGAAGCGAAAAGAATTAGGATTATCGAAAACTCATGTGAATGATGCGATTGCGATTACCAATCTGAAACAATTACAAGAATATCAGCAAAGTGGTGAGTTTCGCATCAAACAATTTAGAAAGAAAAAGCGTTCTCTTCATGAAGCAACTGCAAGAAAAGGAAGAAAAACGAAAAATAGAACAGCGAAAAGAAATAATAAAAATACACCGTATGTAGGCACAATGTATCTAGGTGATAAGGTGAAAGCGTTTGGACAAATAGGATTTGTGACAGGATTTACAGGGAAGATGGTGTATGTGCAAGATTTGGACGGCCATTATATACAAAATCCTGCTAAATCTTATAAACAAGTGAATATATCGGATATTGAATGTATGCACCACAATCATAATTGGTTATTCTTACAAGTCAGTTAGGCGATGCCTAACCGAAATTCATCCCCACCTTATCGCTTGGCTATCGCCCGTCACGCGCTTGAAGATGGGGACTTCTTTCGGGAAATACGTTAAATGGAGGCACTATGAAAACATCTTACATACCAAATTATACACAGCAACTTACCATCATGAATGAACCTAAACATTGGGACGTGAAAGAAAGTACTCTTATTGTCCATTCAAAAGAAGAGACTGATTTTTGGTTAAAGACACATTACGGCTTTGAAGTGATGAACGGTCATGTGTTTTACGAGGAAATTTCTACGGACTTTGAAGCAAAGGTTTTGTTAAGTATGAATCCAAAATCAACATACGATCAAGCTGGTCTGTTTATCATGGTATCTCAAGAATGTTGGCTAAAAACATCTCTTGAATATATACCGAATGGATCGTCTCATTTAGGAGCTGTTGTGACGAATGCTGGATATTCAGATTGGTCAACACGAAATTTTCCGAATGAACTTGTTACTCAAAAATTACATTTTCGTGTTATTCGAAAGAATGGTGATTATACTATCTATGTAAAAACAGAACAATTGCACAATGAATGGGAACAGATTCGAATTGCGCATCTCATTGAAGATTATGGTAATAGACCTATAAAAGTAGGGTTTTATACATGTAGCCCAACAAAAAATAACGGTTTTGAAACGACTTTTTATGATTTTTCTATTGAAATCAAATAGACTATCTCATCAATCTTATTACTTTTAGCAATCTATATAATCATTTTTTATGAAAAACCGCATTTTGAAATAAAAGAATGCGGTTTTATACATATGATAGTAAAGCACATTTATTGACGAAAATATTGAGGATGGTTATCATTTAATAATGTTAAATATTAATATGTGGAATAGAATAAAATCATGATGAGAATGTTTCATGAATGAATAAAAAGGAGGAAGATTTTTAATTTACATATGACAAATACATAAGAAAAGGAGACAATGTATGAAATCATTTCGCAAATTGTTACAGTATTTAAAACCATACATGTTCTTCGCTATAATCGGACCACTGTTTATGGTACTTGAGGTTGCGATGGATTTAATTCAGCCAACCATTATGCAGCATATCATTGATGTTGGCATCGCAAATCAAGATTTGAATTATGTGATCAAAATGGGACTTCTAATGATTGGAGCAGCAGCGCTAGGATTGATTGGTGGACTTGGGTGCATGATGTATTCCACGAAAGCTGCCGTTAACTTTGCGACAGACATAAGAAAAGAAGTCTTTACAAAAATCGAGACGTTTTCTGGAAAGAACCGTGATACGTTTGGAACAGGAAAATTGCTTACAATCGTGACAAATGATGTTACGTCCATTCAAGCTGCAATGACAATGACACTGCGCGTTCTTGTTCGTGGACCTTTATTATTTATAGGAAGTATTGTGATTGTATTTGTAACAGCAAGGGACTTATTTTCTATTTTACTTGTGGTAGTACCTATTTTATTAGTAGCAATTGTTCTCATTGCCGGTCAAGCGAGTGGGTCCTTTAAGAGGGTGCAAGAAGCGCTAGATAAAGTAAATACAAAGCTACAAGAAAACTTATCTGGTGTGCGTGTGGTAAAGGCGTATGTAAGACAAAATCATGAAATTTCCCAATTTGAAAAAGTTAATAAAAACTTAACAGGAATCAACATTCATGCGGTGCAAATTATTTCATTGATGATGCCAATCATTATGCTTGTCGTAAATGGTGGTATTGTAGCCACATTATGGATAGGCGGCGTAAAACTCTTTAACGGAACGCTTCAAGTTGGTGCGATTTTAGCATTTATTAACTATTTAAATATTATTTTAATGTCACTCATGTCCATCAGTATGGTATTTATCCAAATTGCTCGTGCTTTCCCATCTGCTGATCGTGTACAAAATGTACTGGAAACAGAAGTGGATATTACAAATGAAGTAGAAGCGTATAAACCAGAGCAAATGAACGGAAAAGTTGAATTTAAAAATGTAAGTTACAGCTACAGTAAAAATGATGAGTACGTTCTAAAGAACATTTCATTTACCGCAAGGGAAGGTGAAAAAATAGGCATCATCGGTTCTACAGGAAGCGGGAAGTCTACAATGGTTAAATTGCTTCCACGCCTGTATGACGTTGATCATGGCGATATTTTTATTGATAGTGTAAATGTGAAAGAGTACGATTTACAAACATTGCGTTCCTCGATTGGGTTCGTACCACAAAAGGCTTTATTATTCTCAGGAAGTATAGAAGAGAATATGCGATATGGAAAAGAAGAGGCTACGCTTGGTGAAATTGAAACAGCAGCTGAAGCAGCATGTGCGATGGAATTTATTGAAAAGCTTGAAGATACATACCAGTATAATTTAACGCAAGGTGCAACGAATCTTTCCGGTGGACAAAAACAGCGTCTTTCTATCGCAAGAGCACTTGTACGAAAACCATCTATTCTTGTTTTAGATGACTCTACATCGGCAGTAGATGCAAATTCAGAAGCAATTATCCAAGGAGCATTGAAAGAGGAATATACAGGAACGACAACATTTCTGATTGCCTCTAAAATTTCATCGATTTTGGATGCAGATCAAATTCTCGTTCTTGATAACGGTGAGCTAGTTGGAGCTGGCAAGCATGAAGAACTTTTAGAAACTTGCAGTGTGTACCAAGAAATTTATCTTTCCCAAGGTGGAAGTTTGCATCGAGAAGGGGGAAGAGAACATGCGTAATTTTCAAGGACAGTTTGGAAATAAAAACGGACGTAACAATTCAAGAACAGGAAAAACAAAAGATACAAAAGGAACAGTAATGCGGGTTTGGAACTATATGGGTTACCAAAAAGCAGCACTTATTTTTGTTATTGTTCTTGTATTTGTAACGACGCTACTTGGGTTACTTGGTCCTTATTATATGGGAGTTATTATTGACGAGTACATTGTACCAAGAGACTTAAATGGAACGGCAAGAATGTGTATGCTGCTCATTGGTATCTACGGTGTTACAGTATTATTAACGTGGTTACAAACGTACGTAATGGTAAACGTTGCATTAAAAACGATACAAAAAATACGACAAGACATTTTTGAGAAAATCCAAACTCTTTCTCTTCGTTTTTTTGATGTTCGCTCACAAGGAGACTTAATGAGCCGTGTGACAAATGATATTGACAGTTTAAATCAAGCGCTGACGCAAAGTGTTGTGCAAATTATTTCTTCCGCTTTAACATTTGTCGGTGTAACAATTGCGATGTTTTCATTAGATTGGATTTTAGCAATCGTAACATTAATTACGGTACCGATTATGTTTATCGTTACGAAAAAATTAGTTGCGTATAGTAGTAAAAACTTTGCGAAGCGGCAAAAAGATTTAGGAGAATTGAACGGTTTTATTGAAGAAGCCATTACAGGTGCAGATGTCATAACGTTATATGGAAAAGAAAAAGAGACTGTAAATAAGTTTCATGCAATTAATGAACAGCTGAGAAGCTCTGCAACGAAGGCAGATACATTTTCTGCCTTTATTTTCCCAAGTATGAACTTTATTAATAACTTAGGAATGGGACTTGTAATTGGAACAGGTGCAGTTATGGTGTTAAACGGTATGACAACGGTTGGGGTCATTGCTGCATTTATTAACTATTCTCGTCAATTTTCAAGACCACTTAGCCAATTTGCAACGCTTATGAATACAATTCAAGCAGCGGTTGCTGGTGGAGAGCGTGTTTTTGAAATTATGGATGAAGTACCAGAAATTCAAAACAAAAAAGCTGCGGTTGTAGCGGAGAAAATGCAAGGAAATGTTGCGTTTCAACATGTATCTTTTGGGTATACGAAAGAAAAAGAAATTTTAAAAGATGTAAACTTACATGCAAGTCCAGGAGAAACCATTGCGCTTGTTGGACCAACTGGTTCAGGAAAAACAACAGTTATTAATTTATTAACACGTTTTTATGATATTCAAAAAGGACAAATTATGATTGATGGGAAAGACATAAAAGATTACGAGGTTAGCTCGTTACGAAGTAAAATCGGCGTAGTCCTGCAGGATACGTACTTGTTCGCTGGAACGATTATGGATAACATTCGTTATGGCCGATTAGAGGCGACAGATGAAGAAGTAATTGCTGCAGCGAAAGCGGCTTCTGCTCACTCCTTTATTAAACATTTGCCAAAGCAATATGAAACAAAGATTGCTTCAGAAGGATCTAATTTAAGCCAAGGACAAAAGCAATTACTTGCGATTGCAAGAGCCATTTTAGCGGATGCAGATATACTGATTCTTGATGAGGCAACTTCTAACATTGATACGAGAACAGAGCTGCAAATTCAAGCGGGATTAAACAACTTAATGAAGGGCCGTACAAGCTTTGTCATTGCCCACCGTTTAAAAACGATTGAAAAAGCAGATCAAATTCTTGTCATTCAAAATGGAGAAATTATTGAGAGAGGAAATCATGAATCTCTTATGGAGAACAATGGTTTTTATTACGGTCTGTATACAAGTCAATTTAAGATTTAAGGAAGAGAGGTCTTGTGATCTCTCTTTTTTTATTCCACATTAATGGGTAGTAAAAAATCTGATTGGTGGGGAAAATGATGAGTAGGGATGAAGAATCCCCACTGATGTAAGTTTCACTTTATCATTTTACATTATCTATTCTATCTTTTGATGTTAATTCTTTATTTGTTTCATTTACATTTTTTATATGTGTAAAATCCGTATGTTCTTCCGAGAATTCTGTTGCATATCTGTTATGATTAAGGGTTGAAAATTCTGCTTTTTCAGTAGTATGATTTAAAACAAGCTTCTTCATATAAATATGAAACAGTATTTCAACTACTCCAATGATTGCTGCTGAAAAGAATGCTTCTGCTGCAATGTTACGAGTTGTGTCTATTAGCAGATAGTTTAAAAACCAAATCCCTAAAAAGCTCATCCCAAAGTCTGTGATTGTTGCAATAGCATTTCCATACTGAGGTAAGATAAACAGGTCGCCAACTACATACGCTGCGCCTGTAATTAATAATGAAATTACCAATATTCTCGGAATGGTTGCATCTCCCAAAATACCTAAAATAAAAAGTAATACGGCACTAATTGCAGTGTACTTAATTAATAGTGCAACAAGATGATTCATTATTGTCCCTCCATTTTAACTCATGTCATTTTACTTATGATTTCATTTTTTCATTTCCTTATTAGACTGTCTGAATGTATGTGAAGAATTCAGGGAATTGTATCCAAAACTTTAATAACTCAGTTTTTTTTCATGTCATAAGCATTTATTCTTCTTCAGCAGAATTTACATTCCGATTTTCAAACTATTTCCGGATATGCACTCATACTTTTGATTGATGTAACTGTTAAGGAAAAAAGGTATTCTATCTTTACATCCATGATTATAAAGGAGTGAGTTGTTTTGTCGCTTAGTGAAATGATTAGAAAAGAAATTCTAAGCTGGGAAGGTGTGTCTGAAAAGCCGCATCGATTTGGTGGGATTGAATTGAATTATAAAAATAAAGAACTAGGTCATCTTCACGGAGATACGTTAGCTGATCTTCCATTTCCAAAATCAACAAGGGATGAAATAATAAAACAAGGATTAGCCCAACCACATCATGTATTACCTGATTCGGGATGGATTAGTTATCATATGAAAAGTGAAGCTGATCTTCCTTTGCTCATTCAACTTTTTCGTATGCAATATGATAGATTCGTAAAAAAATTAGAAAAAAGATGAAGTTGATACTTCACTTAGATACAAAAGAACTAGGTATATATACCTAGTTCTTTTGTGAATTATAGAGGATTTCTTACTATTTTGGAGTAACTAACTTTATTTTAAAACGACAGCTGTCGATAATGGGAATTATGTGAACTACAAAACCCTCCATTTGAAAATAATGAAGGGTTTAATCATGAAGTATTCTTACTTAAATACAAATATTTATATCCCCGTCTCAAATTTCTGCAGAAAGCAAAGAAGTTAGGTGGGGGAGGAAGAAAACCCCCACTTATTAAAGTTTCACTTTATTTCTCTAACATTTCTAGAGGAACATCTTTTTCCCCTAATACCTCGAATTCAATTTCTCCGTTCTCTTGGTAAATTCTTTTAATTATCGGTATAGTTATCATGTGAGTTTTTTTCTGCTTTCGTTTTCTAGCAGCTTCTAGATCAATCACGTTCATGTTTTAGCATCCTTTCTGAATATGGTTATAAACAAAAGAAAATGCGTCCATAAAGGGCGCGCTTCTTCGATCTGCAATACCGATAAATAGTATGAAAAATCCTAAGTCCAGGTAATAATTATCTGACTATATTAATCTTATAATTTCATTCGGGAAATGAAATGGTGTATCGTTGTTGATTATCACGTAGAAATTAACTTTACCAAAAAATAAAACGAAGTGCTACAAAAATTTCAATAGTTCTTTTTATTGTAGGAAAAAATTCCTTCCTTAGTATATAATTGTAAGTAGATATACATAATCAACTTTCTCATCAATTATGATTTTCTATGAAAATTTGTTGGAAAGGTGATGAACAAAATGAGTGATATAGAAATGCTTTTGTTAGAATTAGAAAAACATGGAGATGATTATGATCGAACAAAGGAAAAACGTGAAGATAGGCTACGAAATATCTCGCGTGAAATGGGACAATTTTTATCTATCTTAGTAAAGGGTTGTAACGCACAAAGAGTATTAGAAGTAGGTACATCAAACGGTTTCTCTACATTATGGCTTGCCCATGCAGTGCAAGAAACAAATGGTATCGTAACAACCATTGAAATTTCTACTGAACGCGTTTCACAAGCGCTTGAAAATTTTAGAAAAGCAAATCTCATGAATCGAATTGATATTCATAACCAAGAAGCTAGCGCGTTTTTAGATGCACAAATTGATTGTTCATTTGATTTTATTTTCTTAGACTCAGAGCGGACGCAGTATATGTGGTGGTGGGAAAATATAAAGCGTATTTTAGAACCAGCAGGATTTCTTGTAATTGATAATGCAACTTCACATGCGGAAGAATTAAAAAACTTTATTCAGCTAATTGAAGAAGATTCTAAATATGAAACAGTATTACTTGCGTTTAATAGTGGTGCTTTCGTTGTTCGGAAAAGAGAAGAATCGGCCTTGAGCACGTAGCCTTCTAGGTCTTAAGTCTGAGGAAAATTATGTGTAGAACAGGTATACTTATGATAAGAAACAGGGAATGACTGCATTAACTGGGGATTTTAATGAAAGTTGATATATTCAAAACAGATTTTGAGCATTGAATCCTCTAACATGGTTGTTCCATTTTGAATATATTAGATAGAATATATAAGATACGAAATATAGTGCATATAATTTCGCACATATAAATAAAGGAGCGATTTTGTTGACTGAATTACAAAAAAAAGAAACCGTATCCGGATCACAAGATAATCTGCAAGTTGTAGTGGATACAGTAATTAAAGATGAAGAACTTGTAGAACTGAATAAAGAAGCTGATTTATATGTACAAAAGTTAAATAGTGAACAAAACATGGATCTTTCGAAAGTATTATCACAGCTTGGTGATTTAGGGGATAAAGAACAGCGCGATGCAGGGCAGACATTGTCAGCATTAAAGAGACCGGTTACAGCAATGATGAACGGGAAAAATGAAGATATTCCAAATACATTATTGGATTTGCGTAAAGTTGTATCAGAGTTAGATCCAAACTCGTTAAAAACAACGGGAATGAAGAAGATTATGTATAAAGTGTTTAAGAAAAATCCGATGGAAACATACGTCCATAAATATCAATCCATCGATAAGCAAATTGAAGAAATTATTCGATCGTTACTTGTTGGCCGTGATAATCTACAAGAAGATACCGTGGGCTTAGAAATGTTAAAAGAGCAATCGTATGCTAAAATTCATGGGCTAGATAAACAAGTATATCTTGGAAGAAAACTTGCTGGGATGCTTGAGGTTGAAAAGCAAAATCCAGAGCGCCAAAAAGATATTCCGTTAATAAACGATGCATTAGAAAAAATTCTTGTACGTACGCGCAACATGCAGCAAGCAAAAAGCGTCTTATTACAATCCATTGCATCTGTTGATATCATTAAGAAAAATAATGAAAAGTTATCAGAAGCGATTCGTAATGCGATTACAATGACACAAAACGTTGTGACTGTTTCTGCCGCAATTCAGCTTGCATTAACGAATCAACGTAAAACAATTGATGCGGTTAATGCTACAAATGAAGCAATTGAATCTATGGTGTTAAGTAACTCACAAGCTTTGAAACAAAATACAGAAGAAACAACAAAATTGCTTGAAAATCCAGCAATTGGTATGGATAAGCTTCGTGAATCATTCCAAAACGTTTTTGCAGCAATTGAAGCATCTGAAAAATCATCAGAGCGTATCATCGAGTCTAGTAAAAAGTTTGTAATCGAACTTGATACATTTAACGATGAAATGAAGCAGAAGCTCATTCGGCGTCCAACGAAATAATGGATGATTAGAGGAGGTGAAGATATGGGTTTCTTTGAATTTATTTTAATGCTTGTCGGAATCGTGCTTTTAGTAGGATTCACAGCAGTGGTTTTACTTGTTTACTTCGGACGAAAATTCTTTTTATCATGGACGAAGCCGTATAAACGAGCGAACGAATCAATTGAGAAATTGTCAAACAAATCAACGCCATTTTTACAAGAATTTACGCAACACCCCCTATATTATCGCTGGATACGTACGGAAGGAAAAAAGGAACAAAAAGCATTTAATACTCTTTTCTGTGCGGCGGACCAACGAACAAGGGAACAAGTTTTCTCAATGCTGCCGAAAGAAAAACAGAAAAAAGTGCATGCTGTTGCAAAAACGACAAAGCAGATTACAAACGAAGATATTGACGTAGCAGCGATGAAAGTAAAAGACTTTTTACGACAAGAGTCACAACAATCATCGAAGCCGACGGATCTGTCGTTCTACAAATTGTACTTTTATGATCGTTACCCCGATGCATTAAAAACAATCGAAGCGTACAAACGATCAGTCAATCCTTCGTTACAAAAAACGATTAATGATATTACAATTTCTGTATTAAATGCGATTCCGTATTATCAAGAACACCGCATGTTTGAACAACAACACAAACTGGAAACGTTCTTAATGAAAGATTTGACGGACATGTTGTCGTTAATCGCACAACTGCCGCCATCACAGCGCCCAGAAAAGGAAGAAGAACTAACGGTCTACTTACAAAACTTCAAAAAAGAAATGGAAGAAGTAGAACGTAACATTCGCGATTCTATCGATCACGATTTGAATGTGAAGATGAGAGCGGCGAAGAAGAAGTTTAAAAGTTGAAAGAAGCTGCCCTAAAAGGTCAATGAAAGTTACCTTTTAGAAGGCAGCTTCTTCTTTTGGTGTTTTCTCTTTCTGTAATTTCAATATAATCCATCTATCTCCAAGAAACGGTAAGTTATGAATATGTATATTGTAAATATTTCTAAATGGTGTCTACTCTTACTTTTTTGTAAGCGGTTACAACTAAACGTAAACTGTTCTTATTTGTATAAAATTGATGTAGTAAATATTTTACATATATTTTCTGTAAATTAAATGGTAAAATATAGAATGTTATATTGGGATTTTTAAATGCTAATCGGAGAGTGATTATAATTTGTATATTTAAAATGGGGTACTTAAAATGAAAAAACATTTTGAGGAAAACAGTAATAAAGAGAATGAGAGTTTTAAGCAAGCGCTAATTGTTATCATATTATTTGTTGTAGAAATAACACTTCTTTGTACAATGATCTATTGTACAAGTGAAGATTATGAAGAGAAAAGCACTAATCATATAAAAAATGAAGAACAGAGCGCGCAAGAAAATTCTAGCGGAATACAAGATAACAACACTAACAATGAAACCAATGAAACAAAGATGGACGAAAGTAAAAATGAAACGAATAATAGTTTGGATGATAACGAGAATATAGATGATAATACGATAAAAGTAGAGACGACTGAATCAAACCTAGCTTTTATTGGGAGAGATATTTTCTATCAGTATGTATTGAAAATGTCTAGCAAAGAAGATGGAAATGAAAAATGGCAAGGCTCAGCTCAAGTAGTTGATCAAATGTTAGTAACAGAAAAAGAAAACAATTATTCTGTAGCAATAAAATTTAAAGTTGACTCTTTACAAGAAAAAAATAAGTACCATGCAGAGTGGGATGCAACTGACAATGAAGGAGAAATTACAGACAATCAATGGATTATAAAATTTAATAAAGTAAATCCGTATACTTACACATTTTTGAGTAAAGAAAAGGCACCCGCTACATTAAAATGGGAGAATGGTCTAAATGATAGTGAAATAGAAAATATAAAGATAAAGAAACATGACAAAAATTATATGATTGAGAATTCAATTCTGAAAGTTACGTATGACGGAAAGAAACCGTTTAGAAAAGTCCCTGTTGATATTGATCAATTCATGCGTGAAGATGGACGAGTAAATGAAGATGAATTACAAGAAGGAAGCTATTATATTACACCAGCAAAGACTGCTTTTGTACATGGTGGTCATCATAGCCCAGTAAAAGTTACTATGTCTGATGATGAAGGAAAGACATGGGAGACTGTAACAGTGGGGGATGATATTGATAACCGGAGACTTAGTTTTATTGGGTTCACCTCAAAAGAGAATGGTTATATCGTTATAACTGGTGATAGAACGATGAGCTTTGAAACGAATATTGTATATCAAACAACTAATGGTGGGAAATCATGGATGAAAATGGGAAGTACATATGATCTTACACAATTTTTTGCGACGGGAGTAAGTTTTGCTACTGATCAAATTGGATTTATTACATTTAAGGATTCAGGTGGAGATCCTGATGTTTATCGTACAGAAGATGGCGGGAAAACATGGGCTAAGTTAGATATTAAATTGCCAAATAAATACCATAGTATTTTTACATCTGTAATGCCTCCTACTTTTGCTGGATCAAAAGGTACGTTACTCGTATCACAAGAAGAGGGAAGAATGGATCGAGAAGGAAAGATGGCGAGATTTGTATCAGAAGATTTTGGTGCTACATGGACATTTGAAAAAGTAGTAAATATCTCTTATGAAAAATAGATCAAAATAAGGAGAGCATCGTATTGTGCTAATGATTATTTTTATGTTTCTCGCATTATTATTATTTATTATCCCAATTGAGAGGATTTGGAAAAGTTTTTTACAAGAAGGAGAGATTACCTCAAGTGTATTCCAAGTTAAGAAATTGGAATTTATATCTATTTGCATAAGCTATTTTATATTATGGCTAGGCATAATGGGAAATCTAAGCGACGTACAAGCAGGACAGCCTTTACACAAATATGAATATAATGACCTTATGCAAGATCAATATGCTTCTTTAGCTTCAGATCATATTTTTATTGTCGTTTTGTTGTTCATTTTAGGTGGTTTTTCATATTGGAAATTAAGTTCAGATATAGAAAAGCTTTCGCCTGTTATGTATATTGTTTATAGTTCGTTATTGATCTTAAATGTTATATTTACAGTGGTTTATATAACACATACGGGTATTGCTGTTTTTGCAGAACTTCTAAGGTTCAGATATATTTCAGTCTTGTTTATTCAAGCGAGCACTCTCTCAATCAGTTTATTATTCATATCTAAATTAAAAGATTCCTTGAATTATTTTATTCAGTGTCAGAAAAACAGAGACTATAAACAGGAAAATATGTTTATGATGTTTTTATACCGTATTTCTTTTGGATATCAAAAGATGTCGAGAATTTGGATGGTTAGTTTATTTCCTATTTTATTGATTATTCAATTCATATTAGTACTTTTTGGACAAAGGCCAGATAGTTTTATTCGAGTGTTTTTTGAAACGAGCAGTTTTAATTATTCGAAAATTGCTGCGCCTAGTCCCGAAATTCTTCATGGTGATGGGCATTACTTGTGTACGGTCTCTGTAAAAGGACATAAAAAAATTGTTAAACCTCTTAGAGCAGGTATTAGGCACGGAGAAAGAATTACTGTAAATCGGCAGCTATTAGTTGCGAACGCTTTTGAAAATATTATTGAGGAACGTGCTCCAAAATGTCATAAAGTCATTCGGGATTTTTACGATAAATACGGCTATCCAATTAGTCAGCATATAAATACAAAGTGGTCAGCCGATTTCATTTATATCATAATGAAGCCGTTAGAATGGTTTTTCTTACTTGTATTGTATACAGTAGATAAAAATCCTGAAAATAGAATTCATATTCAATATAGTGAACTGAGAAAATAGTACTTGGCTTATATATAAATACAAATGAAAAAACCGACATAAAACCCTTCTTTTTAGGTGAGAGAGAGCATCCGGCCATGCATAGAAGCGGTTAGATCCTTTTCCTGCCCAGACATAGTGAAAACAAAGAGAGAAAACCATAGCCACGGCTATATGTCGAAAAATCAAAATGGATTTATATAGAATATACGCATGATAATAATAAAATCCCCCACGTTGCATGTGGGGGATTTTATTATTATTTAGCTTTAATAGTAGTTTTGCTAGAAGGAACACTTTCATTATGCAATCGATCTACAGCAGTCACCACATACGTATACGTCTCACCAGGCTTTGCGGTATTATCTACAAATAGTTCCCCAGGTTTCGTTTTCCGTACAGTTGTTAGTAAATTCTCTGCTTTTTGAATATCCACGTCGTTTTTTCCAGTTGTTCGATAGATTGCATAATACGTAGAATCATTGTTTATATCATCTACGATTCCTAAAGCGATTCCATCGTTTCTTGGTATGGCCCCTTTTAAAGTGAGCTGTTTAGGTGGTTCATTGTCTAGCCATGGCATAGATGGAATTAAAGCAGGTTGTTTATAAATGTCATTTTGCAGGCGATCTTTAATTCCAAGTGGATTACGATTAATATCTTTTAAGCTAAAGTGCATGCTACCTTTTATTTGTGAATATTGATGGTTTAATGCAATTTGTCTTGGATATTCTTCAGGATCTGACCAGGCAGGAACCGAGTTGTTGTTTATTTTGTAGGCAGCTTGTCCGATGTATAAGTGAATTGGTTTGTCTGCCGTTTCTTTTACCCACCAATCAAGTAAAATGTCATACGCTGCAGGAGCAAAGCCAATATTCCAATAGATTTGCGGGGTGATATAGTCAATGTAACCTTTTTGAATCCATTCTCTCGTGTCAGCATATAAATCGTCATAGTTTGTTTGTCCAGCAGTCGTATTGGAACCGGTCGGATCATTTGCTATATTTCGCCATACACCAAAAGGGCTAATGCCAAACTTCACATAAGATTTTTCCTGTTTAATTGCGGTGTTCAAGTCACGTACGAGTTGATTGACATTATCACGACGCCAATCTTCAATGGTAGGAAATTTTCCGTTATTGTATGTTTCATAAGTGTTTTGATCTGGAAATATTTCTCCAGCAACTTTATATGGATAAAAGTAATCGTCCATATGAACCCCATCAATATCATAATTTTTTACAACCTCTAATACACCATCGGTTATAAAGTTTTTCACTTCTGGAATACCAGGGTTATAGTATAGTTTTCCACCATAGGAGACTACCCAATCAGGATGCTTTTTAGCTGGGTGATTATCAGCTAAGCGGTTTGAGTCTGTATGATTCATTGTAATTCTGTAAGGGTTAAACCAAGCGTGAAATTCAAGGTTTCGTTTATGAGCTTCTTCAACCATAAATGCGAGTGGATCATAGCGGGGGTCTTTTCCTTGTACACCAGTAAGATATTCGGACCAAGGACCATATTCGGAAGGATAGAAAGCGTCAGCGGTAGGTTTGATTTGGACGACAACTGCATTCATTCCTAATTTTTTTACATCATCTAGTAAATTGATAAATTCTTGTTTTTGTTGTTTGGTAGATAATGCTGGTTTGGAAGGCCAATCAATATTTAGAACAGATGCAATCCATGCAGCACGGAGTTCTCGCTTTTGATAAGAGGTAGACACTTCGGCATGTACAGACTTAGAGGCAGTGAAAAGTAAAGGAATAAAAAAGATGACACTACAACAAACAATCAATATTTCTCGTAAAATCATCATAAACCTCCTTACTTAATCTATTATCGGAACTACTATAACATGGAGATAATAGATTAACAATTGAAAAAGACAGAATATTGAAACTTTTATTCGGTGCAAAAAAATATTTTTATTGAAATTTCATTTCACGAGAACTATTATGCCTGCATTCTTCATATGATTTTTAATAAAGTAAAATTTCAACTAGTGAAGTTTTAATCCCTGTTAGAGCCCTAGTACATATTGAAACAGTTAGGAGGATTGAGAGATGAGAGTATTGTTCGTCTGTTCTGGAGGAATGTCCAGTTCCATTGTTGTAAACGCTTTAAAAAAAGAAGCGGAAAAGAAAGGTATGAATATGGATGTGCTAGCGATTGGCACGAGTGAAGTAGAAGAAGAAGTGAAAAAAGGCTGGGATGTTGTAATGGTTGCGCCGCAAATTAGGCACAGGTTTGAATCTGTGAAAAAAGCAGCGGATCAAGAGTCCATTCCATGTGGTACCATTCCGCCGCAAGCGTATACACCACTTGGAGGTCCAACGTTATTAAAAGCAGTGAAAGAATTGATAGGATAGGAGGATGCCTTATGAATAAGTTTATCTCATTTCTTGATAATAACTTATCTGGACCAATGGCAAGGCTGTCCGAGCAAAGACATTTGCAAGCCATTCGTGATGGTGTTATTTCAGCATTGCCATTTATTATTGTAGGTAGTTTCTTTTTAATATTCGCGTTTCCACCCGTTCCAAAGGATAGTTTTATTGCGGAGTGGGCAGCGAAAAACATAACAAGCATTTTAATACCATATCGCTTAACGATGTTTATTATGTCACTTTATATAGCCTTTGGTATTGGATATAATTTAGCGAAAAGTTATAAATTAGATGCGCTGTCAGGCGCACAAATTGCCGTGTGTTCATTGCTTTTGACGTTAACACCGGAATTGATTAAGGATAAAGGATTCATGCTTCCAATGACAAACCTTGGCGGGCATGGATTATTTGTGGCCATGATTGTTTCCATATTATCAGTAGAAATTTTAAGATTTTGTAAGACAAAAAATGTGATAATCAAGATGCCAGAACAAGTACCACCATCTGTATCTCGTTCGTTTGAGGCACTTATACCTGTTGCTTTCGTTATTATTCTTATGAGCATTATTTCCGTTGTATTTCGCATTGATTTACATCATGTAGTGGATCAAGTGGCTGCACCGTTAGTGAAAGCTGGAGATAGCTACTTTGGTGTTATCATTCCGGTATTTTTAATTACCTTTTTTTGGTCTTTTGGAATTCACGGTGTATCGGTAGTTGGCACAGTTGCTCGTCCATTATGGGAAGTATATATAGGGAAAAATGCCGAAGCGGTTGCGGATGGTGCGAGTAGTATTCCTTTTATAGCGCCAGAACCATTATACCAATGGTTTATTTGGATTGGCGGCTCAGGAGCAACGCTAGGACTCGTATTAGCAATGATTGTTTTTGGTAGATCAAAATATTCTAAAGCATTATCAAGAGCGTGTATTGTTCCTGGTATTTTTAATATTAACGAGCCGGTTATATTTGGATTACCAATTGTCTTAAATCCGATTCTTATTATTCCATTTGTTATTACGCCACTAGTTACTGCTACAATAGCTTACACTGCAACAGCAATGGGTCTCGTTTCTCCAACCTATATTATGCCGCCATGGACATTACCCGCCCCAATTGGTGCCTATTTAGCAACAGGTGGGGACTGGAGGGCTGTTGTATTAGTCTTTATTAATATTGCAATCTCATTCTGTATCTATCTTCCTTTCTTTAAAATGTATGATAGAAACATGGTTGAGGTTGAAAAGAGCGGTGATGGAGACCAGGATTCTGTAACTGTGTAATTAAAAAGTGGGATCATTTTTATGATCTCACTTTTTTCATAACATGATATAGGAGATGGAAAGATATGAGCGTAAAATTTAGTTATAAAGGCATATTTTTATTTCTATTTGGAGTGGTTTGTTCAAATTTTATTTTCACTCCTCTTTTACGTATGTTCCACGTATCTTCTCAACAGAGTATTTGGATCGTTACAAGTATTTCCGCAAGCATTATGCTGACGATTGTCGTTTCTTTTATAGATGGAACGTACAAATCGAAATTTCAATTATTTGTGAGATTTCTATTCTTTTTAGCAGGATGTACCTTTCTCACATATATTCTTGTTTTTTAAACTGGGAACATGTTTTGCAAATGCTGTGAAAAGGGTATGTAAACAAGCTGAATTCCACTGATTTACCGCTGTTAATAAAGGGATATTGTAAAAAATGTTGAAAATAAGAATATAGAAAGGAGGTGAAAGAAAGAGAAACGGTAGAAAGTAAAAAATACTTATTCTGAGAAAGTGATTGAGAGTATGATAAGTATAAATCAATTCATGTACCTAATAGGTGCATATGCAATAGGTAGTATATTAACTGCATATATCCTTACAAAGTGGAAATATGATTTGGATATTCGTGAAGAAGGTAGTGGGAATCCGGGTGCAAGGAATATGGGGCGCCTGTATGGGAAAGGTTTTTTTGTGGCTACATTTTTAGGTGATGCGCTAAAGGGAGCGATCATTGTTTATATAGCAGATCTTTTGTTTAAAGATCCTAGTTATCTATTACTTTCACTGCTTATTGTTATTGTAGGACATTTATATCCCATTTGGTTCCGCTTTAAAGGTGGAAAAGGGATATCGACATTTATCGGAGGATTACTTGTCTTTAACCCTTTGATAGCGCTTTCTCTCGTTGGGGTGTTTATTTTGTTTTATGTAATTTTTAAAAGTTTCACAAAAGCAGGTTTAATAGCAATCGCTTGTTTACCTCTTTGTATGTTTTTGTTTTCTTACACCACGGGAGCGATTGTGTTAAGTGTTCTTATCATTGGACTTATTTTATACGCACATAGAAAATAAAGGGGATTGCAGCATGGGATTAATATATAAAGTCGCAGATCAAGCTTGGGAATTTGAAAGTATACACAAACTGAATTACAAAACGTTCGTAGAAGAGATTCCGCAGCATGAGCAAACAGAAGAACGAATACGAATAGATGCGTTTCATGAACAGAATACGTATTTAATTTGTTTAGATGATGATAAGTTAGCTGGTATGGTTGCGGTGCGAGGACAGCGGCCATTTTCTCTAGATAATAAAATTTCAAATTTGAATGCATGTTTACCAGAACATGGTGATACGATATATGAGATTCGTTTATTAGCTGTTGAGCAAGAGTACCGAAACGGAAGAGCTTTGTTAGGGTTAGTCCGATTTTTACATCGTTATTTGCTTCTAAATGGATATGATATGGCGATTATTTCAGGGACAACACGTCAGCTTTCCGTTTATGAACAAATGGGCTTTCGTCCTTTTTATCAACTTGTTGGAACAGAAGAAGCAGCCTATCAGCCGATGTATCTAACGCCGGCATTATTTCAACAGTCTAGAATTGCGAGTATCGTAACAAAAGAATATACGTTTTTACCAGGACCTGTTGAAATTGCAGCTAATGTACACCAAGCATTTTGTTCGAATCCGATTTCTCATCGGTCGAATCAATTTAAAGTAACGCTGACAAATGTTAAGAAACGATTGTTACAGATGACGAAAGCGAAGCATGTCCAAATTATGCTTGGAACAGGAACGTTAGCAAATGATTCAATTGCTTTACAGCTAAGTTTGTTAAAGGGACGAGGACTTATTTTAACAAATGGAGAGTTTGGAAATCGTTTAGTTCAGCATGGCATTCGGGCAGGATTATCGTTCGATACGTATGAAAGAGAAATGGGAAGTCCTTTTCTATATGACGAAATAGAAGAGTTACTGACTAATCAAACGTACGAATGGCTATGGTTTGTTCATCATGAAACATCCACTGGTATGCTGAATGATATGGAGAAGATAGTTCGGCTATGTAAGCAGTATCATATAAAACTATGCGTAGATTGTATTAGCTCTATAGGAGCATGTCCTATCTATTTGCAAGATGTATACTTTGCGAGTGGTGTAAGTGGAAAAGCAATTGGAGCATATACGGGGTTATCATTTGTTTTCTACAATCACACTATTGAACCAAATGAAAAATTGCCAAGATACATGGATATAGGAATGTATGAGTTGAACGAGAGTGTACCATATTCTCAGTCTTGGAATTTAATGCGTGCACTGCAGGAAGCGTTAAAGAAGTTTGCAGACGACCGTGTATATGAGAAGGTATGTGAGACTCACTCATTTATAGAGAAAGCTATTATAAAAATGGGGTTACAAATTGTTACACCGAAGGAACATGCTTCGTCAATTATTATTACAATCGCATTACATAAAGAGCTTTGTTCTAAACATATAGGAGATACATTAGCGCTACAAGGGTTTATCTTACATTATGAATCTACCTATTTACAAAAAAATAATTGGATTCAAATCGCTTGTATCAATCATTACAAAGAACGGGAAATGAATAGCATGCTGAATTGCTTGCGAATGTATGCGGAAAGTGTACATGCATATTAAAAAAAGACGGTTCATAAGCCGTCTTTTTTTAATTGCAGAAAACATAAGATTCATATTATTTCATACAAATAAGGAGAAGAATGACGTTTAAGGGGGGAGTAAAATAGGGTTCTTCATCGACATGATTTCAAATATAATTCTGCTATATCCAAGAGCTGATTTGAAATTAAGGCATCATATTGCAATGTTAAGCGAAGAAGAGTGGTTTCGAGCGTTGCATGAAGATGCAAGATTCACAAGTCTTATATGGAATAATAGGCGAATAAAGAAGTTTCTTTTATTATCTTCTAATATGGAATTGTTAACAAAATCAAAAAGTAAGCAGCAAGAACTGACTCAATTAATACATAGCGAGTATGAAAGGAGGAGATAAGAATTTTCTTATTTTTCATATTTAGGCGAACAAATGGTACAATAAAAACTTAATGTGAAAAATAAGGAAAAGAAGTGATACGTTTGAAAGATTTTTTAGAATTAGGAATTAGTGAAACGTTTAATGATACATTACGTGAAAACGGTATTGCAGAAGCAACGCCAATACAAGAGAAAGCAATCCCAGTCGTATTATCTGGAAAAGATATAATTGGTCAAGCGAAAACAGGAACTGGAAAGACGTTGGCGTTTATATTGCCAATTTTAGAGAAGATTGATCCGAATTCAAGCGATGTACAAGCTTTAATTGTTGCACCAACGCGGGAATTAGCACTACAAATTACAAGTGAAATTGAAAAAATGCTTGTTCATAAAGAAGATATCAATGTTCTTGCAGTATATGGTGGGCAAGATGTTGCGCAGCAAATGAGAAAGTTAAAAGGAAACACACATATTGTTGTGGCGACACCAGGTCGCTTATTAGATCATTTACGCCGTGAAACAATTGAACTGTCAAATGTTTCGATGCTTGTATTAGATGAGGCAGATCAAATGCTTCATTTTGGCTTTTTATATGATATAGAAGAAATTTTAGAAGCAACACCAGAGAGTAGACAGACGATGCTATTTTCAGCAACGATGCCAAAGGAAATTAAAAAGCTTGCAAAGCGATATATGCAAGGGCCAGAGGTTATTCAAATTCAAAGCGCAGAAGTAACAGTAAACAACATTGAACAACGTGTTGTTGAAACAACTGATCGAGCAAAACAGGACGCATTACGTCAATTAATGGAACAAAATCAACCGTTTTTAGCAATTATATTCTGTCGTACAAAGCGTAGAGCGAGTACTTTATATGCAGCGCTAAAAGGGTATGGCTATAATTGTGATGAACTTCATGGTGATTTATCACAAGGAAAACGTGAACGTGTTATGAAAAGTTTCCGTGATGCAAAAATCCAATATTTAATCGCAACAGATGTAGCAGCTCGAGGATTAGATGTGGAAGGTGTAACACATGTATTTAACTACGATATCCCAGAAGATGTAGAGAGCTATATTCACCGCATCGGCCGAACAGGACGTGCTGGCGGAGCTGGACTTGCAATCACATTTGTGGCTCCAAAAGATGAAATGTATTTGAAAGACATTGAAAAAGGGATTGGCGCAACATTACAAAGACAAGTGTTAGAACAATCAGAAGCTGCAAAGAGTGAACAAAAACAGAAACAACATACGAAGACGCCGAAAAAAACAAATAATTATGGGCAAAAAGACAAACGAGAAGGAACAAAGAATTCGAAACAACGTTCATTTGATCCAAGTAGAAAGAAACGCAGTGCAAATTCAGGTCAGCAGAAACGCGGCCGATAAAATAGAATCGTTTTTGATGCAATAGGCCGTTTTCCTTTAGAAGAGGAAGCGGCTTTTTCTTATGTTTGCAGGATTTTTTTGCGAAGATAGTAAATAGAGTAAGTTATATAAATTGATGGATATAAAGAAAATAGAAATCACATTGCAATTATTGAACTTTTCGGATTCTTATGTATAATTAGAAAGAATTATATAAATTGTTGAATGTAAGAATAACTAAAATTATGGATATGATTGATTTTTAATTTTGGATTTCTTGTGTAATCGTGTGTAATCGTGTAGATACATGTTACATCAGGTAATCCTACTGTTACATCTTAAAGAGAGTTTCTAAGTAGTAACGGAATCGTAGAAAAAGGGAGAGAGCGGAATGGAAATAGGGAAAGAAAGTCTAGTAAATGCTCTAAAAGTTGTGCTTTCAGAAAGTCAGGTAACGGTAAATCTGACGGTAAGAGAGCAGCGTGGTAAGGATGAATCGTACCATGCTGTCAGTTTACCAGATGTTGTCGTTTTTCCAGCAACCACAAAAGAAGTGAGTGATGTAATGAAAATAGCAAACAAGTACCAAGTTCCAGTTGTACCGTTTGGATTGGGATCTAGTTTGGAAGGCCACGTTATTCCATATGAAAAGGGGATTACAATTGATTTTTCACTCATGAATAAAGTGTTAGAGGTAAGGGAGAATGACTTTCTTGTTAAAGTGCAACCTGGAGTAACTCGTTTACAGCTAAATAAAGAGCTAAAAAAGTACGGTTTGTTTTTCTCTGTAGATCCAGGAGCTGATGCTACACTAGGTGGAATGGCGGCTACGAATGCGAGTGGAACGACGTCAGTAAAATATGGTGTCATGCGTGATCAAGTTCGTGATCTAGAAACAGTTCTTGCTGATGGAACGATTATTCATACAGGGAATTTAGCCGAAAAATCTTCATCCGGTTATCATTTAAATGGCCTTTTTGTAGGGTCAGAGGGGACGCTGGGTTGCTTCACTGAATTAACGCTAAGAGTATACGGGATACCCGAGCACATTATGGCAGCAAGAGCATCATTTCCAACAGTAAATCATGCAGTGGAAGCCGTCATCGCTATTTTACAAGCTGGTATTCCAATCGCAAGGATTGAACTCGTTGATGAGCCCTCAATGAAACAGGTTAATCATTTTAGTGAAACTAACTATAACGAAAAACCAACACTGTTTTTAGAATTTCACGGAAATGAAGCCGGACTGAAGCAAGACATTGAATTCACGAAAGAAATTGTAGGAGATAATCAGTGTGAAGGCATTGAGTTTGAGACAGATAATGCGGCTAGAAACAAGCTATGGGAGGCTCGGCACAATTTAGCTTATGCCTATGTCCATGGATATCCTGGGAAAAAGCTGATGGTTACAGATGTTTGTCTGCCAATTTCGGAGTTAGCTGGTGCGATTCGTCATGCGAGGGAGACGCTTGACTCTTTAGGCCTTAACGGTGGAATTGTTGGCCACGTAGGTGATGGGAACTTTCATGCTCTCTTGATGATTGATACGAATGATAAACAAGAGATTAACAAGGCTGAACAATTAAATGAACAGATTGTTATGTATGCTCTTGCACGCGGCGGAACATGTACAGGTGAACATGGAGTAGGCATTGGTAAACAAAAATATCAGGAGAAAGAACATGGAGATGCACTGCTTGTTATGGAAAAGATTAAACAAGCACTTGATCCACATAATCTTCTTAATCCAAATAAAATTTTAAAATCAAAACATAAAGTGTGATCGTATGCAGATTTTAGAAAGAAGTCGTAGTCTTTAGGAACGACATGAATCACAGTTTTTTCATAATAAATCATAGGAGCAACGAGAGTAAAAAAGCGCACGCTCAATAAAAAGGGACGTACGCTTTTTGTTTTATAGAGTATTAAGAATTTTGTTTTGCAAATCGCTGTGCAAGTTTTGCTAACAATTCTGGTTTATCATCACGGTCGATAACGACTTCAATGAAGATAAGGTGTTTTGTATCGTGAGCGACTTTCGTTAAAACGTCTTCAAATTCAATTTCATTTTTGACTTTAAAGGAAAGGCTGTTTTCTTCAGGGCCAAGAACGGAAGGTAATTTATGATATTGCCACATTTGAATATCATTGTAAGATTGATTTTCACCATGTATTGCACGTTCTACTGTATATCCATTGTTATTAATTAAGAAAATAATTGGTTTAATGTTTTGTCGCAACATAGTTGATAATTCTTGACCTGTCAGTTGGAAAGAACCATCTCCAATAATTAAAACATTTCGGCGCGTTTGATCAGCAATTTGTGTTCCTAATAGGGCAGGGAGTGTATAACCAATTGAGCCCCATAACGGTTGGCTCACAAAGGTTACTTTGCTTGGTAATGGCATAGTGGTTGCGCCAAAAAATGGTGTACCTTGTTCAGCGAGTAATACGTCACCTTCTTGTAAAAAGTGATGCATACGTTGCCAAAAACGTTTTTGCGTTAATAATGTATTTGGCTCAGCTGTGAATTTTTCGGTAAATGAAGGGGATTCAGAGACGAACGGACGAATGTCTAGTTCTTCTACATCACGGTGGTGTAAATATGTACTTAATTGTTGTAATACGTCCTTCATAACGACTGGTGCATATTTTTTGTTTTGGACTTTCACCGTAAAAGGATGAATTTCAATCACTTGATTTTCAGAAAAACCTTGAGAAAATCCACCTGTAATCAAATCTGTTAGTTTTACACCAATGCTAATGATGCAGTCTGAATCATCTATCCGTTTTTGAATATAAGGAGAGCTAACATCCCCATTATAAACACCAATAAATTGTGAATGTGTTTCAGGAAAGACACCTTTCCCCATGCTTAATGATGCGACAGGAAAGCCTGTTTTTTCTGCAAATTCATATAGAGTTGGCTCAGCGTGATAACGATTAACTTCATAGTCTGCTAAAATAATTGGTTTTTTTGCTGCTTCAATCATCGAAATAATATGTTGAAGCAGCTCGGTCATTGCTTCTGCATTACTTGTAATTGGTTCATCTAGTAATGGTTTTGTCGGTTTGTTAATTGGTTTGTTGTACACATCGATTGGCAAATTAATATGGACAGGGCGTTTTTCATTCCAACAAGAAAGTAAGACACGATCAATTTCTCCAGCGGCGTGTTCAACTGTTAAAAATGTTTGAGCAACTGTTACTTCTTGAAACATGTTTGCGAAGTGATCAAATTTTCCGTCTCCTAATGTGTGATGTACATATAATCCGTTTTCCATAACGTTTGTAGTTGGTGTGCTAGTAATTTTTACGACAGGTACGTTTTCAGCATAAGAGCCGGCGATCCCATTAATAGCACTTAATTCCCCAACACCGAATGTTGTGGCAAGTGCTGAAATTCCATTTATACGAGCATATCCATCTGCTGCGTATGCAGCATTGAGTTCATTACAGTTTCCAATCCATTCTAAACCTTCGTAATTGATAATATCGTCTAAAAAGGTGAGATTATAATCACCTGGTACGCCGAATATGTGCTGGATTCCCAATTCGTAAAGACGGTCTAATAAATAGTTGCTTACTGTGTATTGAGTATTCAAATGAATCACCTTCCTTTAGGTTGATACGTCTAATTAGGTCAAATGTATTGACTTAATTACTTGAGAATGAAATGTGGTATAATTTACATATAGGGGGAAAGAAGATGACTCAACATAAAGAAGAGCAGATGAATCAAGCACTTGCTTTGTTTTATTTTGCATATAAAACATTTACGGAAAAACCAGATCAAATTATTAAAGAATATGATATTCAGCGTGTGCATCATCGTATTTTATTTTTTATCGCTCGTTTCCCGGGAATAAGTATAAATGAATTATTGTCCTTATTAGAAATAAGTAAACAAGCTCTTCATGGGCCACTGCGTCAGCTTCTTGAAAAGGGGCTTATTGAAAGCAAAGAAGCAGAGCATGATCGCCGTGTAAAACAGCTTGTTTTGACTAAAGAAGGAACAGAATTAGAAAAGAAACTAAGTGACGTGCAAAGAGAACAAATGGGAAGTATTTTCACGCAATTTGGTGAAGCCTATGAAGAAAATTGGCTGCAAGTCATGACAGAGTTAGCAAATAGTCGCTTAGGATTTGATGCATGGTCTTCAAAGCGGAAAGAAAAATCAGACCAAGAATAGTCCCCGTTTGTTTATAGAATTTGAAATAACGCTCATTTTGATTCAGCTATAATTCATCAAAAGTGGAAATATCATTTTCAGAAAGGGGATTACAATGATTAAGCTTGTACTCATTCGTCACGGCCAAAGTGTATGGAATCTTGAAAATCGTTTTACAGGATGGACAGATGTAGACTTATCGAAAAATGGTTTGAATGAAGCAAGGGAAGCGGGTGTAATCTTAAAGAAAAATGGATATACGTTTGATGTTGCCTATACTTCTGTATTAAAACGTGCAATTCGAACTTTATGGATTATTCTTCATGAAATGGATCTCGTGTGGGTTCCTATACATAAATCATGGAAGTTAAATGAAAGACATTACGGAGCACTGCAAGGCTTAAATAAAGATGAAACAGCAAAAAAATATGGTGATGAGCAAGTCCATATTTGGAGAAGAAGTATAGACGTAAGACCACCAGCACTTACGGAGACAGACCCGCGATATGAGGCTGCTGATCCAAGATATAAAGGGCTAGAAAAAGATGAATTCCCGCTTAGTGAATGTTTAGAGGACACTGAAAAAAGAGTGTTGAACTACTGGCATCAAGAAATCCTATCAACGCTGAAATCTGGTGAAAAAGTCATTATTTCTTCGCATGGTAATACGATTCGGTCGCTCGTGAAATATTTAGACAATCTATCAAATGATGGGGTTATGACATTAAATATTCCGACAAGTATTCCACTCGTATATGAATTAGATGATAATTTAAAACCAATTCGTCACTATTATTTAAGCATGGACGGAGAAGTTCCAGAAGGGGTAATACCGAAACATATACCCCTTTTAAAAAATATGTTTGAAAATTTGAAATGACGGCTTGTCTACATATACAATAAAAGTTCACTCGTGGTTAAAAACGTGGCTTCCTTCTCAGTATATGCAGTGTGACTGACTTTAGAAGGTTGTCCATGTCTTTTGTCATAATGAAATCAAAACGAGCATGTAATAATGTATCGTGAGATGTTTTTGAATGGAGGGTGAGGCGGTTGACAGTCTCTAACATTCGAATTGGTCTATTTCTCCTCGTGGTAGCCTTTTTATTTCTCATTTTATTTTATTGGAAAAATGAAGAACTGTACGAAGAAAAAAAGCAGCTGATTCGGAAAACATGGTATGGTGTGTTTATTTCGACAGTCACTGTGTATTTTATGGTAAAAGGAATTGATTTGACCCTCTGGAAAAACATATTAATGTTTGTGGCAATGGTAATTTTTGTTGACATCGCGTTTATTTTAACACCGAATATTTCAGAAATATGGGGTGCTAAATTTAGCGATATTGGAAGGACTGTGCAATCAATTAAAAGGTCTCTTATTGCTTCGAAAGCACGTGGAGAAATCTATACGACACTCATTCAAAACGTAAATCCAGCAGCATTTGGAAGGATGGAATGGCGAACAGAAGCAGAATACGCTGAAAGTTTAAATGCATTTCTAGATACTTATGCCGAAAAAATTGGAGCAAAGGTCGTTGTATTTGTTGCTTCAGATGAATTAAACACAAACTTTCGCGGCGTACGTTCCCAATTTAGTATCATGTTACCACTAGAACATATAGAAAAACTAAATGAACAGAAAGCAGTTCAAGTTGAAAATGTCGGGATCATCCCAGTGAAAATTTTAAAAGATGTCTTTATTGTAATTGACGGTCAAAAGAATAATTTACAAGATCGTGACTTTGAAAATGTATATAATTTAACGATTCATCATAGTTATTTTAGTAAGTAAGAGGACAGAATCAGGATTTCTGTCCTTTCCTTCATACATAAGTTCGGACAAATTTCGTGAAAATGAAACAAAATTGAATAAAATAGGACAATCACCCCAACAATAGTACGTAGAGGTGATTGTAGTGGAAAAACAATATGACAACGATTTTTTCAAAGAAGAGAAGGATGATGCGACGGATTTCTCTTTAATAAAAGGAGATACGATGCAGCAAGTAGAAGACTTAGAAGAAGAGTTAAAAAGAAAAGGATAAAAATGCACGCTGCCTATTTCTGATATATAATAAAGATAGATAAATAAAAAAAGTTAGCATCTATTAACAAGAAGGGGGAGTAGAAATGAAAGAGATACAGCAACAAAGCTATTCTTTTTTTAAGGAAAAGAAAGAAGAACCAAATACAGACTTCTCTCTTGTAAAAGGTGCATTGACGGAAAATATAAATCGATTAGAAAAATTAATGAATAATAGTTCCTCTAAATATATACAAGGGAAAAAATTAAAAGAAAATGCATAGAGGCATTTTCTTTTTTCATTTTAGTTGTAAATACTTCAAAGTCCAGTTTCTCATAATACGAAATGTCCTCTTCTGTACAAAATAACTGTAATCGGAACTTTTGCTAACGGATGTTATGGTAATCTGGATTTAAACTAGGACAAGGAAAGAGAGCGTACATCATGTTGCAATTTACAATTGGAGAAATATTAACATTTGAAGAAATTCTTATCAGAGCAGTTAAAGTGAATAAAGAGTTTATTAGTTTTGAAGTTTTATCAAGTGATTATGAGGGAGATGAAGGCGATATAATTGATATTCCTTTATCATACCTTGAAGATAATAAAGAATGGATTAAACGATAAGCAACTTTCGATAAACTGACTTATGTGAACTAGAAAATCTCCTGAAAATGAGGTAGTAAGGAGGATAAAGTGGAGATCCTTGAATTTAGAGATTGGAAGTTAGAAATAAACCCAGAGCTAACAAGAACATTTTATACAGATTTACCTTTTATAGGTGAAGACCCGCACTGTTCTTGTATATATTGTAGAAATTATGTATTTACTACCAAATTGTTTCCTAAAGAAATTCAACAATTATGCTCTAGTTTAGGCATCGATTTAACAAAACAAGGTGAAGTAAACCATTTCTATCAAGATGAAGATGGTAGTCATTTTTACCTAACCTTTTATCACTTTGTAGGAAGAATATTAAAACAACCAATGAATGAAGAAGATATTACAATATATAACGGTAGCAAACAAATGGTATTAGATATTTCTAATACAGTTGACTTATTTGATCAGAGTTTCACCTCTCCTGTACTACAACTGAATATAGAAGCATATCTACCTTGGCTGCTGAAGGAGTTGCCTGAGCCAACATAAGTCAATATACATTATTTATTTTATTTTGAGTGTATACTTTTGTTAGTGTTTTTGTAGAAAATGGACAAAGTATAATAAACTCAATATGGGGACAAAGACTTTTGAATTTCTTCTGTAAATAGTTGTAACTCATCAGATACAGAAACGGGCATAAAAAAACGTTATTCTTTCCTATGGTTCACAGAAAGGATAACGTTTTTTATTTTTTGCTTTCTCAAAAGTTTTTCGATTTGTTTTTTGAAGGTAGGATGCGTTGTTCAGTCTTTTCATAAAGAGAAAGTAATTGCGTTATGAAAGAGACTTTCGGCATTAACCAGTACACAAATAAGGCTGAAATAATGCCGAAAAGAGCTCCTGTAGCGACATCGACAGGGTAGTGAACACCTACCCAAATTCGGGAGAAGGCTACACAGAATGCAAGCACAAGCCATAGCCATCCTTCCTTTTTGCGAACAAGCCAGAATGAAACGCAAATTGAAAAGAACATAATCGAATGGTCACTCGGAAACGAATTATCTATATCATGTTCAATAAGTTTATTGACGTGCGATAGTACTGCAAATGGCTGGTAATGAGAATGAAGGTGACCAACCATTTTCCCTAGGATTTCAGCAAGAATGAAAGCAGTCACCGCATGAATGACCATCATTCTGTTTGTATTGGTTCGAGTGAACCAATATACAACAATACCCAAACACAAAAAATATAACATATATTCTGCTAAAAAGACTACAATTGGATTTAGGGAAGAATACTGTTTACCTAAATCATTAATCGATCGAAAGACATCAATATTTAACTGGGAAAAAGACATTTTTCAATTCCTCCTATTTCAAAAAATATTTAATTTATATATTAATCTAAATAAATTTTATCCGCCTTTTTAAAGTAGACGATTGTTGCTATGAATCCAATAAAAGATGTAGCAATAATCGATATAAGAAATAATGGCGGATATGTTGGGAGAAGTGTATTTTTTGCTATGCCGAGTGCAGAGCTGCTTAAGGCAATCTTTATGTTCTGAGCCCGATGTCATTACGTTTATCATCGTTATAATGATAGTCAATACGATAGGGGGACATACGTCTTCATTACAAGTTTGATAAGTATGATAGGATAAAAAGAAATCCTCAAGCTCATATTTACATTATAAGAAAGCGGATTTAATTGCTTCTTAACGATTTCTTAATTATTTCTTAAAATCCGTTTTAATAGAGGCAAGGAAATTTAACTGTAAAGAGATAAAATTTTCGTTCTGGAGGGGTGCTTCAAAAGTTTAGTTTGATGACGATAGAATAGCACTCCATATAGGATTAAATAAATAGTTAGAGGCACAAGCATGGTATAATGATATGGAGCAGTAAGCTTTCTAATTAAAACTAAGAATTTGATATCCTAGAAATTTATAATTTCGAAAGGGGCATTAGTATGTATACTAATCTAGAACAACTAACAAAACATCCTGTATTTCATCATTTTGCAGAAATTTCAAAGATTCCAAGAGGATCTGGTAATGAGCAAGAAATTAGTGATTATTTAGTGAAGTTTGCACAAGAGCGAAATTTAGAGGTTGTGCAAGATAAAGCCTTAAACGTGATTATAAAAAAACCAGCAACTGCGGGTTATGAGAATGTGCCTGCTATTATTATTCAAGGTCATATGGATATGGTTTGTGAAAAGAACCAAGCAACAGTTCATGATTTTGAGAAGGACCCGATTCAATTACGAATAGTTGGAGATATGTTGTATGCAAACCAAACAACATTAGGTGCTGACAATGGGATTGCAGTTGGTTATGCGTTAGCATTGTTAGACGCAAAAGACATTCCGCATCCAGCTCTTGAAGTTGTCATTACTACAGAGGAAGAAACAACAATGGGCGGTGCTTTTGCGGTTGATCCGAAGCATTTTGATGGGAAAATCTTTATTAATATCGATTCTGAAGAAGATCATAAATTGTTAGTGAGCAGTGCGGGTGGAGCAAAAGCAGTTGAAACCATTCCAGTTGTATGGGAAGAAGTGCCTGCTGATACGGCAGCATATCGTTTATACGTTGGTGGCCTAAAAGGTGGTCATTCCGGTATGGAAATTGATAAAGAACGCGGAAATGCTAATAAAGTGCTAGGTAGAGTGCTTCATGATTTATCAAATGAAATCTCATTTGATATTAGTGAAATTCATGGTGGATTAAAAACAAACGCAATTCCACGTGAAAGTATCGCGACAATTTTACTTTCTGCAGGTGATGTGCAAAAGGTAGAAGAGAAAGTAGAAGAATGGACACGCATTTTACAAGAAGAACTACGTGCGGTTGATCCAGATGTCCATGTTTCTCTTACAAAGTTAGAAGAAATTGTGGAAACAGTATTTGCAAAAGAAACACAAAAACAGCTTATTTCTTCTTTATTCTTAATTCCAAATGGTATTCAAAGCATGAGTATGGATATTAAAGGACTTGTTGTAAGTTCTACAAACTTAGGTGTTGTCGAAACGTTACATAATGAAATCAAGTTAAGAAACGAAGTAAGAAGTTCTGTAAGTAGCTTAAAACAACATATTGTAGATGAAATTAAGCACATTGCAGAATTAGTTGGTGCGCAGTTCGAGAAGGAATCTGAGTATCCAGAATGGCCCTATAATCCAAATTCACCAATTCGTGATTTATTTGAAAAGGTGCATAAAGAAAAATATAATAAAGATGCTGAAATCTTTGCAGTACATGCAGGCATTGAATGTGGTGTGTTTGTCCAAAAAATGCATGGATTAGATGCAATTTCACTTGGACCAGACATTTTTAATGTTCATACACCAGATGAACATATTAGTATTTCGTCTGTAATCAATAACTGGGAATACTTTATCGAAGTAATGCGAGAAACAAAATCACTTGTTTAATAGCTCGAAAAAACTGTCTAAGATTTTCTTAGGCAGTTTTTTCGTGTTAAAAATAGTAAATAATCGATGGATTCAACTCATTATGTGGTAAAAGTGTGTGTTGTTAAATATTAGATGGCTATTATAAAGTGAAACTTTTATCAGTGGGGTTTTCTTCATTTCCACTGATAATTAGCCCTCACCAATCGGGCTTTTACGGGCAGTTATCTCCTACCTATCTTCTTTGTTTCTCTCTCTCTGAATCTTGATATTACTGCCCGTTAATGCGGGATAAAAGAACAACTGGCAACGAGTATATTACGTATATGAATTTTTAGCACGGAGATCACTATAATTATAACTTTCATTCGTTTTTTTATAATAAATGCCTTTATAGTTCATATGTGTATACAGTTCTTGGATTGTCTGCATAACTTATAATAGTCATATATATAGTGAAACTTTTATCAGTGGAGGGAGGGCTTTTACGAGCAGTTTATCTTCCACCTAACTTCTTTGCTTCCTGCCGAACTTTGAGGTGGGGGTGTGACTGCCTGTTAATACGGGAGAAAAATAGAAGTGTGACAGGAGAGATATTATGAAAGTCATAATTTTGTGTGGAGGAAAAGGGTTAAGAATGAGGGGAGTTCTAGAGGATGTGCCTAAACCATTGGTGCGAGTCCAAGGGAAACCAATCATTTGGCATATTATGGACTGGTATAGTAAATTTGGCCATGAAGAATTTATTTTACCATTAGGATATAAGGGAGAAAAAATTAAAGAATATTTCATGGATTATAACTGGAAAGAACATGATTTTATGCTAGATTCCTCGAAAAATCAATATCAATTATTAGAGAAAATGGAGCAGTGGAATATAACGTTCATTGATACAGGAATAGAAACAATGACTGGAGCAAGGGTGAAAAAAATTGAAAAGTACGTAGATGATGAGATGTTTTTATTAACTTATGGGGATGGATTAGCTCATATAGATATTAATGAACTTATAAAATTCCATAAGGAAAAGGGGAAAATTGCAACATTAACTGGAATCAAGAAGAATAGTCAGTATGGTGTATTAGAGGTTGAAAATGGAATTGCAAAAGATTTTAAGGAAAAGCCAATACTTGATGCTTTAATAAATGGAGGGTTTTTTGTATTCAATAAAGAGATATTTACTTATTTAAGCGATGAGAATGAGTGTATTCTTGAAGAAGAACCCTTACGTAATTTAATAAAAAATAATGAACTAGCAGTTTTTGAATATGATGGATTCTGGATTGGAATTGATACACCGAAAGATCTTAAAGATGCGAATGAAAAATGGGTTCCTGACAGAAGAAATTAGTTGAAAGGAGCGAATAGACATTGAATTTCAAACATGAACTAGAGTTTTTACCAGATATTTATATTCCTTCTGAAGTAAAAAAAGATATTCAACCATCTCAAGACCATCCAATAACAAATCAAATAAAAAACCATGTAGTGAATAAAAGTATCCAATTAGCTCGTAATAAGCAATCCAAACACGGAAAACATGTTTGTGTCATAGTAGGAAAAGAATATGTATTGAAGGTAATTGCATTACAGCAATCCCTAATACAGAACACAAAAGAGTTTACATTGTGGATTTGTTGTATAGATTCATTTGCGTATTCAATATTGGAAAAATTAAATTTAAATAATGTTATCCTCTTGCAAGTAGAAGAATTGGAAGATGAACAACTAAAAAATGTTAAGAAAAAAAGAAAAATTAATGAATATTGTTGGACTTTAAAGGCTGTGCTTATTGAGTATTTGTTGGTAAATTATAATTTATCATCTGTTCTTTATTGTGATGGAGATTTATTTTTCTTCGCTGATCCTTCACCTATATTTGATGAATGGGGAGATAATTCGGTTTTTCTTTGTCCTCAAAGGGACCGTGATTGGGTAGAACAAAAATATGGGAAATACCAAGCGGGATTAATAGGGTTTAAAAATGATGTATATGGGTTAAAGAGTGTAAGGTGGTGGAAAGAAAAATGTTTAGATTGGTGCAGTGCTGAACCTGATAGGGGAAGATTTGGAGACCAAAAGTATTTAGATTATATCCCTATTTATTTTCCAAAAGTAAAGATATCAAGAAATCTAGGAATAAACGCAGCTCCATGGAATTGTATTTATAATAACGATTATAATATTTCTAAAAATCTTAATGAAGTATATATCGAGACAGATAAATTAGTTGTTTATCATTTTGCATGTATCACAATTTTTAGTGAAAATGATTTTGATCTTTGGTCCTTAGGAGAAATCTCAATACCTAATAATATATTGGATTGTATTTATACTCCTTATTTAAATCAAATCCAGTTAATTCTTGAAGAATTAAAACCAAAAATTGGTGAACAAACAAGGGAACTCTTAAGTACAAAAGAGGTACAAGAAGCACAAACTTTATATAAAGATTCTCAATTAAGAAGAAAAATGAATCAATGGGAGAAATTCTTGAACTTTTCATTAATTATAAGTCGAGAATATTTAATTAAAGGATTAGCTTGTTACTATTCACTAGAAAAACAAGGGAAAAACTTTACTGTTTGGATTTGTTGTATGGATGATCTAACTTATCGGATTTTAACAGAAATGGAATTAAAAAATGCCATACTCATTCACGTAAAAGAAATAGAAAATAAAGAACTCTTAGATATAAAGGATGAAAGAAGCTTACAAGAGTACTGTTGGACGTTAAAAGCTCCTTTATGTCTCCATATTTTTAATTATTATTCTGAGGTTGATCATATTATATATTGTGATGCAGATATGTACTTTTTCTCAAATCCTAATGTAATTCTAGATGAATGGTGGAAGTATTCCGTTTTTCTATGTCCACAGAGAGGCACAACAGAACTTGAAAGTGTACACGGTATGTATCAAGCTGGGTTAATTGGATTTAAAAATGATAAAAATAGTAAGGATATTCTAAACTGGTGGAAGGACAAGTGTCTAGAATATTGTCGAGATATATATGATGTTGAATTTAATAGATGGGGAGATCAAAAATATTTAAATCATATTCCTGATTTATTTTCTAATATTAAAATCATGAATCACAAAGGAATTGATGCTGCACCGTGGAATTTGATTTTGAATAATCATGATTATGTAGGAAGAGAAGACAACAAGGTTTTTGTGGATAATGATGAATTAATTGCTTTTCACTTTGGGAGCATGCAAATTTTTAATACAGATGAATTTGATTTATGGAAACAGGAAGCTATAAAAATTGATCAACCAATTTTTGAAAATATTTATATTCCTTATATTGAAGAGATAAGAAATACATGTCACATACTTCGTAATACTTTTAGAAACCCTCTTACTCCTTTATATGTAGAAACATCAGATAAATCCTCAGCGAAAAACTATGTTAGGTATCCATCCTTCCGTTTAAGGCGTAATTCATTTTTCAGTTTGGTTTAAAAATTAGTAAGGTTTATTCTTCGTTTTTAACATCCTAATTAAATCAACAGGTCTTGTTCGATTATTAGGGAGCATTCAAATATATTAAAAGCTATTTAAAAGGGGAAAATAATAATTTTCAATTCAATCGTATAGTTTATCCCCCACCTCAAAGTTCTGCAAGAAGGAAAGAAGTTAGGTGGGGGATAAACAGCCCGTTAAATCCCGATTGGTGAGGGTTAATGATCAGTAGGTGATGAAGACCCCCCCACTGATCAAAGTTTCACTTTATATTTTCTACAAAAAAATTCACAAATGAGATTGTTATTTTTCTCTTATGCTTATGAAGATAATTATATAAATACAAATTAAAAAACCGACATAAAACCTTTCTTTTTAGGTGGGAGAGAGCATCCGGCCATGCATAGAAGCGGTCAGATCCTATTCCTGCCCAGACATAGTGAAAACAAAAAGAGAAAACGAGTGCAGGTCACCTTTTGTTATCCATAGCCGCGCTATATGTCGAAAAATCAAAATGGATTTATATAAATAGGTGTAAAAAAAGGATGAAATGATGATGACTGACCCTTTTAAAGATAAAAAGGTAATTGTTACGGGTGGATACGGATTTGTTGGTTCCCATTTAGTACAGAGATTATTAAAACAACAGGCAAAAGTAGCTGTTTTAACAAGAGAAACATCAAATCCTTGGCGCCTTAAAGAAGTATTAAGAAGTATTGAACTATATAAGGTAGATATACGAGATAAAATTCAAGTTCAAAATGCCATAAAAAAATTCAATCCAGATTACATTTTTCATCTTGCGGCATATGGAGTAAATTCGTCTAATACAAACTACATGAGTGCTGTTGAAACGAATGTTATAGGTACCATTAATATCATTCAAGCTGCAAAACTAGTAGATTGCAAAAAAATTATTAATATTGGAAGTAGCTCGGAATATGGAAATAAGACAGAACTGATTCATGAAAATATGGTATTAACACCTGTAGATATTTATGGAAGTAGTAAAGCATCGGCCACAATAATAGCTCATCAAATTGCCTCTGAAAATAATATTAATATTATAACTCTCAGACCCTTTGGGATATTTGGTGAAGGTGAAGAATCACATAAATTATTTTGCCATATCATTTTACATGTATTGCACAAGAGAGACGTAAATTTAACGTTATGTAATCAATTGAGGGATTACTGCTATGTTGAAAATATCATAGATGTTTGTATGTTAGCAGTTGAAAAGGAATCTGTACAGAATGATATTTTTAATATTGGAAGTGGTGAAATCTATCCATTAAGGTACTATGTGGAATTACTCTTTAAACACTTGCAGACAGATAAAAAACCGAATTATGGTGTATTACCTTATAGAGACAATGAAAGATGGGTTCCTAAACCAAATATTAATAAAGTTAAAAAGATGCTTTCCTGGGAGCCGAAAATAGCTATTGAAGAAGGAATAATCAGAACTATTAATTGGTATAAACATAATAAGCATTTGTATCCGGATATGTAAAACTAGAAAATTACAGTCAAAAGGTGTGAATCACTTGTTAAACAATGGCTTTAATAATGTATTTAAAGGAAAGAGAGTTTTAATTACAGGTCACACAGGCTTCAAGGGTTCTTGGTTATCGATATGGTTACAAGAATTGGGAGCGACCGTTATTGGATATTCTTTGGACCCTGAAAATAAAAATGATAATTTTGTTTTAACGAATATCCAAAATGAAATGATTGATATTCGCGGAGATATTAGAGATTTTAATAAGGTGAATGAAGTTTTTAGTCAATATAAACCTGAAATTGTATTTCATTTGGCTGCACAATCACTTGTTAAATATTCATATCATCATCCAAAATATACGTATGAAGTAAATGTTATGGGAACGATGAATGTATTGGAAGCAATCAGATTACATGAATCAGTTAAAGTTGGAATTATGGTTACAAGTGACAAATGTTATGAGAATAAAGAATGGGTTTGGGGATACCGAGAAAATGACCCTATGGGCGGGCATGATCCATATAGTTCTAGCAAAGGGTGCTGTGAACTTTTAGTTTCTTCTTACCGAAATTCCTACTTTCAAGAAAAAAAATATGAGCACCATCAAAAGGTAATTGCTAGTGTTAGAGCTGGTAATGTAATTGGTGGGGGGGATTGGTCAGTAGACAGAATTATCCCCGATTGTATACGGGCGTTGGAAACAAATAAAGAAATTATTATTAGAAATCCCAATACAGTAAGACCATGGCAACATGTACTGGAACCTTTAAGTGGTTACTTACTTCTAACGGAAAAAATTTTGAAAGAAGGAACTCATTTTTCAGGAGCATGGAATTTTGGCCCAAAACCAAGTAACATCGTTACTGTAGAAGAAATTGTTACTCGAATGATAAAGATTTGGGGATCAGGAAATTGGATAAAATCAAATGCACATCAGGGAGAATTACATGAGACTACATTATTAAACCTTGATATTAGTAAATCCAAATTTAAACTTAAGTGGGAGCCAAGATGGTCCCTTCAACAAGCATTAGAGAGCACAGTAGAATGGTATAAAATTTATAATAAGCGTACAAATGTTAGAGAAATATGTGTCAATCAAATTAAAACATATTGTAACTGTTAAACAAAAAGAAGAGAGATTTTTATAGTTTAAAGTAGTCATCAATATACATTGGTGGCTATTTGATTTATTAACGAAACCTCAAGCATGAATTGCTGAGGACTAATGATCAGTGGAAGATGAAGAAAACCCCACTGATTAAAGTTTCACTTTATGTGCAACATGATTTTACGGAGAAGGTAATTAAATAAATACAGATTAAAAAACCGACATAAAACTCTTCTTTTTAGGTGGGAGAGAGAATCCGGCCATGCATAGAAGCCGTCAGATCCTTTTCCTGCCCCGTGCCAAGTGAAAACAAAGAGAGAAAACGAGTGCAGGTCACCTCTTGTTATCCATAGCCGCGGCTATATGTCGAAAAATCAAAATGGATTTATATAGTAAATGAATACATGTTTTTTCATAGAAACATAAAACTAATATATATAAAAGCTGTTTGGAGTTTGAGGTTATACAAAAAAACGATTTCAAACAGCTTTATATTATGTATGCTAATCAACTTTCCATCCTAAAAAATACAAGTATTCATTACAATTATGTTAAATTTGCTCAGCGTTACATAAACTAACAAATTTTGACTTGTTGGTCTTGGTATAGTAGTAATAATTAAAAGAATCAGTTTTTAATCAATTGAAATGTAAATGGTTTAACAACATAAAAAATATATAAAGGAGAATCCCCCATGCGAAAAGAATTTGAAATTGATGAATGTTCTTCTATTGAAGAACAAATTGATTACTACAGGAAATGTTTATCAGTACAAAATCCAGAGCAAGTAGTAAAGTACTTAGAAAAACGATTGGAAAAATATATAGACACTTTAAAAAACGCAGACTTGTATCCTGAAAAGATTATATTATCTATAAAGCACCTCATTTTGGAATATTCTCTAGATATTGCCATCATAAAAAATTATTTAGATATAAAGAACTAATGTATTGAAATCATATGACAATGAAGAATAAAGTGTATGTGTTTTTTATTGAAGTACCGCTAGAAACAAAAGCATTTGTGTAATCAGTATTGAAAAAACTGTCTAAGAAAGTCTTAGACAGTTTTTTCAATTGTGATATATACTTATTTAATGTTTTGGATGTGAACCAAGAGATGTATCATATAAATAAAAATTTTTGGAAGAGGAATATCCGCGCAAGAAGGAAAATCAAATGACATATGCTCGTGTTGAAAGATATACAAGGTTATTCACATGAGAAATTACATAATTTCATGTACCGTATTAATAGTTAAAATAAAAAGAATATATAAAAACAAGAAATAAAATCATCTATTAAAATAGACTCTTTTTATTTATCCCGCATTAACGGGCAGTAATACCCCCACCTCAAAGTTCAGCAAAAAGCAAAGAAGTTAGGTGGGGGATAAACTGCCCGTAAAAGCCCGATTCATGAGGGCTAATGATCAGTGGGGGATGAAGAAACTCCCCACTGATCAAAGTTTCACTTTATCCAATAGACAAAGTGTGCGAAAAATAAAAATTGACATATAGTATTTTAAGTGCAAAAATAAAGTGAGTACTCACTCATTTTTTTATAAAAGGAGGAGATTTCTTTTGTATCAATCTGCTGTAATTTTACATGATGTATCAAAGCAATTTGGAAAAAAAGAAGTGCTTCATCGTATTTCACTGAATGTAGCGGAAGCAGAGATTTTTGGTTTAGTAGGTCCTTCTGGTTCAGGTAAAACAACCCTTATTAAAATGATTGCTGGTATTAGCGAGGCAACGACAGGGAGTGTAACAGCTTTACAAACGAAAATGCCTAACTTAATTGGGATGAAGCGAATTGGTTATATGGCGCAAGCGGATGCTCTTTATGAAGAACTGTCAGCTTATGAAAACGCAGATTTTATGGCAACGATGTATGGTTTGAAAGGCAAGCATAAGAAAAAGAGAATCGAAGAAGTTTTTGCTTTAGTTCAGCTTTCCCAGCATGCGAAAAAGCAAGTACAGCATTTTTCAGGTGGTATGAAGAAGCGTTTATCGCTTGCAATGGCACTTTTGCATGAACCGAAACTTTTAATTTTAGATGAGCCAACTGTTGGGATTGATCCTGTACTACGAAAATCAATTTGGGAAAAGTTTTATGAGTTAAAAAAACAAGGAACAACGATTATTGTGACAACACACATAATGGACGAAGCTGAATTTTGTGAACGTCTAGGTTTAATTCGAGATGGGAAGTTAATTGCAACAGGTACACCAAATGAGTTAAAGAAACGAACTTCATCAGGACGGATTGAAGATGTTTTTTTACTGGAAGGAGCGATTGAATTATGAGAGTAGGTGGTGTTGTCCTCCGTATTATTCGTCAATTTTTCCGAGATAAACGGTCGCTTGCGATGATGTTTGGGGCTCCGATGTTACTTCTGTGGCTACTGTCGCTTGTATTTACACAAGGAGAGTATAAACCGCATATTGCATTGGTAGATGTACCTTCTCCTATTGCCGAATCTATGAAAAAACAAGATGCTACGATTTATGAGTATGATAAAGAAAAAGCACATACTAAATTAGAAGAACAACAAATAGATGCCATACTTACTCTAGAAAATGGGAAAATGAAAGTAACGTTAGAAGGCAGTGACTCTTCAAAAAATCGTGCAGTATTACAAGTACTACAAAAGAGTACTGAGAAAAAAGAAATGACAGCAATGAAACCTGGGGTTAATTATTTACATGGCTCAGCAGACTTTTCGATGTTTGATGGACTAGGTCCAGTATTAATTGGATTTTTTACGTTTTTCTTTGTCTTTATTTTATCGGGTGTATCCTTTGTACGTGAGCGGCTGAGCGGAACGCTAGAAAGATTGTTATCCACTCCAGTGCGGCGCTGGGAAATTGTTGCCGGGTATATTATTGGTTTTGGTATATTTGCATTTTTACAATCAGTTTTAATTGTAAGCTTTTCTGTCTATATTCTCGATTTATATGTTGCGGGATCACTGTGGCTGACGTTGCTGATTACATGTATGCTCTCATTAACTGCATTAACGCTAGGAACATTCTTATCAGCATACGCAAATAATGAATTCCAAATGATTCAGTTTATCCCGCTAGTCATTGTTCCGCAAATTTTCTTTTCTGGTTTATTTCCAATTGAATCTATGAATAAGTGGCTACAAATGCTCGGGAAGTTATTCCCACTCACATATGGTGCTGATGCGATGAGGCAAGTGATGATTCGTAACCAAGGGTTTAGTGAAATTGCAAGTGATCTTGGCATCCTACTTCTTTTTGCAGTTTTATTTGTAGTTGGAAATGTATTTGCTTTGAAAAAACATCGCAGAATATAATAGATACAAAAAGGAGCTTTTCAAATGAAAGAAGATTGGCTAGAAGAATTAATCGCTGCTACTGATACAGACAAGCGTAATGAACGGCAAATGCGTATATTAGAAGCAGCGGTTGATATGTTTGGAGAAAAAGGCTATGCATCGACTTCAACGAGTGAAATTGCAAAGCGTGCTGGCGTAGCGGAAGGAACCATCTTCCGCTACTATAAAACAAAAAAAGATTTACTATTTGCGGTTGTGATGCCGACTTTAACGAAATTTGCTGCACCATTTTTTGTACAATCTTTTGCGAAAGAGATATTTGAAGGCACATATGAATCTTATGAAGACTTTTTGCGTGCAGCGATTCGTAATCGTTTTGCTTTTGCGAAAACGCATTTTCCTATGTTGAAAATTTTAATGCAAGAAGTTCCATTTCAACCGGAGTTAAAAAATGAAATTCAACAGTTGTTAGCAAAAGAAATTTTTTCACGTTTTGAAAAGATCGTCGTACATTTTCAAAAACAGGGACAAATTATTGAAGTACCCACACCTACTGTATTACGTTTTACATTATCTTCTGTTGTAGGGTTTATCTTAACGCGATTTTTACTTTTACCTGAAGAAAAGTGGGATGATGAAGCCGAAATAGAATATACCATTCAATTTATATTGTACGGATTAACGCCTCGGAGGTAATTGGATGAGACAATTTGCAACACCAACAGTTGTTGTAAGTAAGTGTTTAGAATTTGAAGCGTGTCGTTATAACGGTGATAAAATCCCTGACCTTACGATTCGGAATTTACAGCCTTTTGTTACATTTATTCCGGTTTGTCCTGAAGTAGAAATTGGTTTAGGCATTCCGCGTGAGACAATTCGGATTGTAGAGGAAGATGGTGTTCAAAAACTAGTGCAACCTTCAACAAAAGAAGATGTGACAGAGAAAATGAAACATTTTTCTGAGGAGTTTCTTTCTTCATTACCTGATGTAGATGGGTTTATCTTGAAAAATCGTTCTCCAAGCTGCGGGACTAGAGATGTGAAAATTTATACAGGATTTGAAAAAGCACCAGCAAAAGGAAAAGGTGCTGGTCTATTTGGTGGTACTGTTTTAGAAAAATTTTCGCACGTTGCAGTGGAAGAAGAAGGTAGATTGTCGAATTTTATTATTCGTGAACATTTCTTTACAAGATTGTTTACAATTGCTCATTTTAAAACGTTAAAGGAAAATAAAAGTATGGAAGAGCTTGTTTCCTTTCAAACGGATCACAAGTATTTATTTATGGCATATAATCAGACAAAACAAAAAGAATTGGGCCGCATAATTGCAAATCCAGCAAAGGCTCCCCATGAGGAAGTATTTGAAAACTATGAGAAAACATTATGTGAATTATTAGAGCGTACACCTCGCTATACATCAAATGTAAACGTATGTCAGCATATTTTTGGATACTTTAAAAAGGATTTAAAAAAAGAAGAAAAGGAACATTTTCTATCACTCCTTCATAAATATGTGGAGAAAAAAATTCCACTTAGTAATTTGCTTGCGCTTTTAAAATCATGGGCTCTTCGGTTTGAAGAAGACTATTTATTGCGACAGACATACTTTGAACCGTATCCAGAAGCACTAGTAGAAATTTCAGATTCTGGAAAAGGAAGAGATTATTAAACAAAAAACTACATAATTCGACTTTTTTATTCCTATGTTGTTGTAGAACAATGTAGGAATTTTTTTGTGCATGAGTACAGAATCTGTTTTAAAATTAAATTATGACAGAATTATAGAAATTATCTAACTACTAATCGTGCTTTAGACATGTAATGTTTGTAGTACAGACTCGCACGCTGTCGAAATCCGAAATTCGATAAGGGGTGTGGCGGAATGGAATTTACTCTTACTAGAGAAAAACAAATGATCAAAGAAATGGTACGCGACTTTGCTGAAAAGGAAATCGCTCCAAAAGCTGTGTATTATGACAAAACAGCAGAATTCCCATATGAAACATTTCAAAAGATGGGCGAACTAGGCTTATTAGGAATCCCATTCCCAGAAGAATATGGTGGATCTGGCGGCGATACATTATCGTACGCGTTAGCGGTTGAAGAAATCGGGCGAGCTTGTGGTGGGACAGGATTAAGTTATGCCGCAACAATCTCACTAGGTGCTTCGCCGATCTATTACTTTGGTACAGAAGAACAAAAACAAAAATATTTAGTTCCGATGGCATCAGGAAAAACGCTCGGCGCTTTTGGTTTAACAGAACCGAATGCAGGGTCTGATGCAGGTGGTACACAAACGAAAGCCATTTTAGATGGTGATGAGTATGTGATTAGTGGTGAGAAGTGTTGGATTACAAATGCTGAGTATGCAAATACAATCATTGTAACCGCTGTCAATGGTGTTGAAGAAAATGGTAAAAAACGTATCTCTGCTTTTATAGTACCGACAAATAGTGAAGGTTTAACGATTACAAGTCCGTACGATAAAATGGGCGTTCGTGCTTCAAACACATGTGAAATCGTGCTTGATAGTGTGCGTGTTCCAAAGGAGAACATCCTTGGTGATGTGAATAAAGGATTTAAGCAATTTTTATATACGCTTGATGGTGGTCGTATTTCGATTGCGGCATTAGCTGTCGGAATTGCACAATCCGCGTTTGAACGTGCACTTCAATATGCGAAGGAACGTCAACAATTTGGTCGACCGATTTCTAATTTCCAGGCGATTCAATTTAAATTGGCTGATATGGCAACTGAAGTGGAATTAGCACGTAATCTAGTACATAAAGCAGCTTGGTTAAAAGATCATGATAAACCGTTTGGAAAAGAAGCAGCAATGGCAAAACTTTTTGCGTCAGAAGCAGCAAGTCGTATTTCCAATCAAGCGGTGCAAATTCATGGTGGATATGGTTATATGCGCGAATATGAAGTAGAGCGTCATATTCGTGATGCGAAGCTTTTAGAAATTGGTGAAGGTACTTCTGAAATTCAACGTCTCGTAATTGCAAGACATTTAGGTTGTAGATAAAAGGGGGACTCACTATGTTTCAAAAAATATTGATTGCCAATCGCGGTGAAATTGCGGTTCGGATTATAAAAACGTGTCAAAAACTTGGCATTCGTACTGTCGCAATTTACTCAGAAGCAGATGCAAACGCTCTTCATGTAAAGCTTGCGAATGAAGCTTATGTAGTAGGTGGACCACGTGTTCAAGAGAGTTATTTAAATCTCGAAAAGATTATTGAAATCGCCAAGAAAACGAATGCTGAAGCAATTCATCCTGGTTATGGATTATTATCAGAAAATCCTTCTTTTGCGATTCGCTGTAAGGAAGAAGGAATTGTATTTATCGGCCCGTCTGAAGAAGTCATTGCCAGAATGGGGAGTAAGATTGAATCTCGCCATGCAATGCAAGAAGCAAATGTTCCAGTTGTACCAGGAATTACATCAAATATTGAGACTGCTCAAGAAGCAATTGAAATTGCAAAACAAATTGGTTATCCATTAATGCTGAAGGCATCCGCTGGCGGCGGAGGCATTGGAATGCAATTGATGGAAACTGAGCAAACGCTCACCAAAGCATTTGAAAGTAATAAAACACGGGCACAAAACTTTTTTGGTAATGGTGAAATGTATTTAGAGCGATATATCGCAGATGCGCATCATATCGAAATTCAGCTTCTTGCCGATACACATGGAAACACGGTGTATTTATGGGAACGTGAATGTTCTGTGCAACGCCGAAATCAAAAGGTAATTGAAGAAGCACCGTCCCCATTCCTAGATGAAGAAACGCGTAAGGCAATGGGAGAAGTTGCAGTACAAGCGGCGAAAGCGCTTGGCTATACAAATGCAGGTACAGTTGAGTTTCTCGTTGATGATGAGAAAAACTTTTATTTCTTAGAAATGAATACGAGATTACAAGTGGAACATCCAGTCACAGAAGAAATTACAGGTCTTGACCTAGTAGAGCAGCAACTTCTTATTGCATCAGGGGAGAAACTTGCATTTACGCAAGCTGAAGTAAACCGTAGTGGTCATGCCATTGAAGCGCGTATTTATGCGGAAGACCCAAAAACATTTTTCCCATCTCCAGGGAAGATTACGGGGCTAACACTTCCAGCTACTGTACGGATTGATCACTTTTTAGAAGACAATGTAACAATCACACCATTTTACGATCCAATGATTGCGAAAGTAATTGCTCATGGAGAAACGCGTGAAGAAGCAATTGCTAAGCTGCAAGATGCGCTTATGGAATTAAAAGTAGAAGGTATTAAAACAAATACACCGATGCTTCTACAAGTGTTAGAAGATGAAGTGTTCCAAAGTGGTATTTACACAACAGGTTTTGTTACAAAACAGCTTGTAAAAAAATAAGGCTTATGAATATTAAAGGGGGAACAAATGATGACAAAAGTGTATGCATCGATGGCAGGAAATGTTTGGAAAATTGTTGTAGGAGTAGGAGATACAGTAGAGGAAGAGCAGGATGTCGTCATTTTGGAATCTATGAAAATGGAAATTCCGATTGTGTCAGAAGAAGCTGGGACAGTTATGAAAATTAATGTGCAAGAAGGCGATTTTGTGAATGAGGGAGATGTATTAGTAGAGGTTGAATAGGGAGAAGAAGGGGTGAAATGAAATGAAGCTACCTACTTTTGCTGTCATTAAAGAAGTGGGACCACGTGATGGTTTGCAAAATGAAAAGAAAATTGTTGACACAAAAGATAAAGTGAAATGGATTCATTTACTTTCAGAAGCTGGTCTTTCTTATATTGAAGTTTCCTCTTTCGTTCACCCGAAATGGGTTCCTGCTTTAGCTGATGCAAGCGATGTGTTTGCAGAGTTAGAGCGGAACCCAGATGTTACATATGCTGCGCTTGTTCCAAATCAAAATGGTTTGGAACGAGCTCTTTTGCAACATGTAGATGAGGTGAATGTTTTTTTATCAGCGAGTGAAGCTCATAATAAAAGCAACATAAATAAGTCCATTACAGAAGCGCTATCTGTTATTCAAGATATTACAAAACAAGCACATTTTGCAGGTAAAAGAGTAAGAGGTTATGTATCTACTGTATTTGGGTGTCCTTATGAAGGAGACGTTAGTATTGATGCTGTCGATGAGTTATGTAATCAACTCTTCTCATATGGCATTTATGAAGTCTCACTAGGGGATACCATTGGTGTTGCCAATCCTGCACAAGTGGAGCGTGTATTGGAACATTTACTTAGAAAATATGATACTTCTCAATTTGCGATGCATTTTCATAATACGTACGGCATGGCACTTGCCAATGTTGTCAAATCATTAGAATGCGGCGTAACGACATTTGATAGTTCATGTGGTGGTCTTGGTGGCTGTCCCTATGCACCGGGAGCATCAGGAAATGTTGCGACTGACGATTTAGTGCATATGCTCCATCAAATGGGCGTACAAACAAATATAAATGAAGAAAAATTACTGCAAGCGAGTCAATTTATTCAAAGTAAGCTGAATATTCCATTGTCAAGTAATGTGTATCGTGCACTTCAATATAAAACAATAAGTAGGTGATAAAATGCTAAAACTACAAAATATTTCAGTCGACTATGTAACAGCACATATCGTAAAACTAACTTTAAATCGTGAACGTCAAGCAAACTCACTATCTCTTGCACTTTTAGAAGAATTACAAGCCACATTAAGCAACATAAATGAAGAAAATGATGTCCGCGTTGTAATTTTAACAGGAGCTGGTGAAAAAGCATTTTGTGCCGGTGCGGATTTAAAAGAACGTGCCAATATGAATGAAGAACAAGTACGTCACGCCGTTGGGATGATTCGGTCAACGATGGACATGATCGAACAATTGTCACAGCCTGTGATTGCTGCCATTAACGGAATCGCACTTGGTGGTGGAACTGAGTTAAGTTTAGCATGTGATTTCCGACTTGCTTCCGAAAAGGCAAGTCTTGGCTTAACAGAAACGTCGCTTGCGATTATCCCAGGAGCTGGTGGTACACAGCGTCTTCCACGTCTTATCGGCGTTGGTAGAGCGAAGGAATTAATTTACACAGCACGTAGAATTTCTGCAGCTGAGGCAAAGGATTATGGATTGGTTGAATATGTTGTTCCTTCTGACATGCTAGAAGAAAAAACAATTGAAATTGCAGAGCGAATTGCTAGCAATGGCCCAATTGCTGTTCGGTTTGCAAAAGAAGCAATTACAAACGGAATACAAGCTGATTTACATACTGGATTACAAATGGAAAAACAGGCGTATGAAGGTGTGATTCATACGAAAGATCGTCTTGAAGGGTTACAAGCATTTCAAGAAAAACGTAAGCCAATTTATAAGGGGGAGTAATTGTGCTAGATCAGAAACAGCAATCTCGTACGTTTGAAGAACGTGTTGAAGAAATTAAACAAGGCGGTGCACCGAAGTATCACGAGCAAAATAAAGCAAAAGGAAAAATCTTTGTTCGTGATAGACTCGCTCTTTTATTTGATAATGGTGAATATGTTGAAGATGCCTTATTTGCAAATTGTGAACAAACAGGATTACCAGCGGATGGTGTTGTAACAGCTACTGGTAAAGTACATGGACGCACTGTATGTGTAATGGCAAATGATTCGACAGTAAAAGCTGGATCATGGGGTTCACGTACAGTTGAGAAAATCTTACGTATTCAAGAAACAGCAGAAAAATTACGAGTACCTCTCTTTTATCTTGTCGATTCCGCTGGTGCGCGTATTACAGATCAAGTTGAAATGTTCCCAGGTCGCCGCGGTGCAGGACGTATTTTTTATAACCAAGTAAAGTTATCAGGTAAAGTGCCGCAAATTTGTTTATTATTTGGTCCATCGGCAGCTGGTGGTGCTTACATTCCTGCTTTCTGTGACGTTGTCATGATGGTCGAAGGAAATGCATCGATGTATTTAGGTTCACCGCGTATGGCTGAAATGGTCATTGGTGAAAAAGTAACGCTTGAAGAAATGGGCGGTGCCCGTATGCATTGCTCCGTATCAGGATGCGGTGATGTCCTATGTAAAACAGAAGAAGAAGCAATTGCAGGGGCGAGACAATATATATCCTACTTCCCAAGTAACTATTTAGAAAATGCTCCTACGATTGAACCGCAAGAACCGAAACAATTTGAAAAAACGTTAGAACAGATCATACCAGAAAATCAAAATGCTCCTTTCAATATGAAAGATCTTATTAACCGTATTATTGATGAAGGCTCTTTCTTTGAAGTGAAAAAATTATTTGCTCAAGAACTAATTACAGGATTAGGACGTATCAATGGAAAACCAGTCGGTATTATTGCAAATCAGCCGCGTATGAAAGGCGGCGTATTATTCCACGATTCTGCTGATAAAGCGGCAAAGTTTATTAATTTATGTGATGCATATCATATTCCGTTACTATTCCTTGCGGACGTACCTGGATTTATGATTGGCACAAAGGTAGAGCGTGCAGGTATTATTCGTCACGGTGCTAAAATGATTTCCGCAATGAGTGAAGCGACAGTACCGAAAATTTCCATAGTTGTACGAAAAGCTTACGGCGCCGGTTTATATGCGATGGCAGGCCCTGCATTTGAGCCGGATTGCTGCTTAGCATTGCCGACAGCTTCTATTGCTGTTATGGGACCAGAAGCTGCTGTAAATGCCGTTTATGCGAACAAAATCGCTGCTTTGCCAGAAGAAGAGCGTGCAAGCTTTATTGCAGAAAAACGGGAAGAATATAAACAAGACATTGATATTTATCGTCTTGCATCAGAAATGGTCATTGACGGTATTGTTCATCCAAATGATTTGCGAGAAGAGTTGAAGAAACGCTTTGATATGTATATGAGTAAATATCAAGTATTTACAGATCGAAAACATCCAGTTTATCCAGTATAAAAGCCCTTTATAGGGCTTTCTTGTTTGAAAAATAGGGAGGGGAAAAACATTGAAACAAGCCGTTTGGTTTCCAACTGAAGAATATAAAGAAAAAACACGTTTATATGAATGGATGACAGCGCTTGGATACGAAGACTATGAAACATTTTACAAAAAATCAATTGAAGACACTGCCTGGTTTTGGGGGGAAGCGGAACGTGCCGTCGGCTATCAATGGATGAAACCATATACAGAAGTATTGGATTTAGAGAACGGTACTCCATTTGCACAGTGGTATACTGAAGGAACATGTAATGTTGTAGAATCTGTTTTATCTCGCTGGCTTGCAGACGAAGAAACAAGAAAACAACCTGCATTAATGTATGAAGGAGAAAATGGAACGACAAAGTCGTTCACATATGAAGAACTTGATCTTTGGGTGAGCCGTGTCGCCAATGGATTGAAGCAGTCTGGAATTGAGAAAGGTGACCGTGTAACAATTTACATGCCAATGATTCCAGAAACGGTTGTTGCTATGTTAGCAGTTATGAAAATTGGTGCGATTATTTCCCCGATTTTCTCAGGGTTTGCGGCAGATGCAGTCATGACACGTGTACAAGCCGCAGGATCGAAAATGATTATTACAGCAGATGGGTTTTCACGCCGTGGTAAAATCGTTTCTTTAAAAGATGAGGTTGATAAAGCATGTGAACATTGCCCATCCGTTGAAAAGGTTGTAATCGTTCGTCATGCAGGAAATGATTTTACACCTCATCACTACGATCTTTCATGGAGTACGCTGGAAAAAGAGAAACCATTTACACATGCTGAAGAAATGAAAAGCGATGATCCCCTTATGTTAATCTATACATCTGGAACAACTGGAAAACCAAAAGGAACCGTACACACGCATGCTGGTTTTCCGTTAAAAGCAGCATTTGATGCTGGATTTGGTATGAATATTAAGCAAGGTGACCGTGTGTTATGGGTTACAGATATGGGCTGGATGATGGGGCCGTTTTTACTGTTTGGCTCTCTTGTAAACGGCGCAACAATGGTAATGTATGAAGGGGTACCTGATTATCCAGAAGCTGATCGGTTATGGGAAACGGTTGATCGATACCAAATTACACATCTAGGCATTTCGCCTACATTAATTCGAGCATTAATGGCAAAAGGCGATGACTTTGTAAAAAAACATTCTCTGCAAAGTTTAGAAGTTTTCGCATCAACAGGAGAGCCATGGAACCCAGACCCATGGATGTGGCTTTTTGAGACGGTTGGAAAAGGAAAAGTGCCAATTTGTAACTATTCAGGGGGAACGGAAATTTCCGGTGGTATATTTGGAAATGTTCTTATTAAACCGATTGCACCAATTAGTTTTAACGCATCATTACCAGGAATGGCAGCTGTTGTATTAGATGAAAAAGGTGTGCCAATTCGAGATGAAGTTGGCGAGCTATGTTTAGAAAAACCATGGGTTGGAATGACAAAAAGTTTCTGGGAAGATGACGAGCGGTATGTAAATACGTATTGGTCTCGTTTTGAAAATAAATGGGTGCATGGTGATTGGGTCATCTACGATGGAGAGCAATACATTATTACAGGTCGTTCTGATGATACGTTAAATATCGCAGGAAAACGAATTGGTCCGGCTGAATATGAATCTATTCTTGTAAAACACAATGATGTAGTAGAAGCCGCTGCAATTGGTGTACCCGATGAAATAAAAGGAGAAGTATGTCACTGCTTTGTTGTTTTACGTGAAGGCACATCATTTACACCTGAACTTAAAAAAGAATTAATGAGTCTAGTAAATTCTCATATTGGGAAAGCATTATGTCCAAAAGACGTTCACGTCGTAGAAGATTTACCGAAGACGCGTAATTCTAAGGTAATGAGACGAGTAATTAAAGCGGCATACTTAGGAAAAGAACTAGGAGATTTATCTTCTCTAGTTAATCCAGAAGTTGTCACATATATTCAAGGATTACAATCTCAACAAATATAAACGGATGAAGCGAACTCTTTATAAAAAGAGTTCGCTTTTTATCTTTTTGAGAATCGAGATAGAATAGGACATGCTTAGTGCATGTGTTATGTTATACGATGTTCAAATTATCTATCCTTTCGTGCTAGGTCTCATCCTCTTAATAGTGACTTTATTAACTACTATTGTTTGGCAAAAACGTTCTCGAAAGCAGTATACACATGTAAAAACAGAACAAGTATAGATAAAGAAGCGGCAAATAAGTCCCGCTTCTTTTTTTATTTTTATAGGTTTGCAATTTATTTCAATGCTAATTTTCTTAAGTTTGTTTTAGATTCTCACTGTAAGTTTAAAACAAAGTTAAACCGTTTATAAAAAGAAAAACCGAAATATCTGATCTTAACAAAGGTGGATTTTCATTTTTTTCTTATCGAACTATAGGGGCAGTTTAGCTCAGGAAGGATTATTATAGAACCAGTTATTAAATTAGCTAGGTTATATAACCTTTAGCACTAAAACGACCAATATAACAAATATTGTGGTTGGAAATCCTCTTAGTGAAAATCTATATATTGCATTAGTTCAGTTATTCCTTTAAATTGCATAGTTAGTTGATTGTTTAAATTTTGTAGTGCAAGCTGGAACGATCGCTCTACTTTTGTGTAACTTTGTGTGTCTAAGTCATTTAAAAGTTCTTTCATATTTTCAATATAATATATTGTCTTTCTTAAACTACTAATGACTAATATTTTTCTCAATTCAAGTACAGTAAAAATTCTATATCCATTTTCTTTATTTCTTTCTGAGTGAATTAACCCCTCTTTTTCCCAATGTCGAATTGCAGAAGTATTTACTCCAGCAATTTCTGCTACTTTTCCAATGCTCATATAATCAGTTATTTTAACATTTTTATATTTAGTAAAATCAGCACTTGTTATCATGGTCAGTATTTCTTCAATTCTATGTTTTTCTACTTGGATGTTGTATTGTTGATTATTCACTAACCAAAGTGCATTTTCAATGTCTCCATTCTTAATTTTTCTCATTACATCATAAACAACGGGTATATCATATCCATTCAATAATGATCGAATAGTAATAAAGGCTTGAAAATGGATTGGCTTATAGTATCTATGATTACTTGTTGTTCTTGGTACATCAGGAATTAAGCTTTGTTCTTCATATCTCCTTAAAGTGGTCGTACTTACTTTCAATTTATTAGCAATTTGTTTAGGCGTATATGTATTTTTCATTTATTCATTCCTTATCATTAAAGTAAAACATTCAAGTGCTACAATAACATAAAAAAATAAAAACAGTATAATATCAACGTTTAAAAATGAAAAACTGAGATATTGCATACATGTTATATGATAGTAGTATAAACAAATTAGGAGTGATTATATTGAAAAAAATCGTAAAATTAAATGATGGTTCAGAATTGGAAGTTGGTTTAATTGGAAATGCCAATAGTAAAGTAATCATGTTGCCAATAGCCAAAAAATCCGTTTATGGTCAAGAAGCCGAAAACTTGAAATTATGGGGCGTAGATCCTGAATTAGGAAAAAGATTTATCGAAGGACTTTCCGACAAGTTTCAGGTTTTGTACTTTGATTATGAAGGACATCTTTTTGAAAATCCAAACCCTGATAATCTCACACCTGAGAATATTGCAAAAGATTTATTATTGATAGCTGATAAAATGAATGTTGGAAATTTTAGTTATTATGGTTATTCATGGCTGGCTCTAGTTGGATTACAATTGGCAATCAGAACGAATAGACTAGAAAGTTTAATTATGGGAGGGTATCCACCATATGAAGGACCCTATAAAGAAATGATGATAGTAACCAATAAGACATACGAGCAAGCGTTGAATAATCAAAATATATCTGAATATCAACAAGAAAAAAATACTAATCCTGAAGAAATTGATTGGGATAACATACAAGTAAAAATTGATCCAACTCAAACGAAACAATTTGTTACTATGTATAAAAACTTAATAGATTTTGATGATAAAAAAATTCAAAATAGATTGAATATCCCTAAACTAGCTTTTGCAGGAGAAAAAGATACAATCGTTTATGGTGAAAACTTTGGAAGCGTGACTGTTGATATAGTCGGTTTATTACAAAAAAATGAAAAAGAATTAGAACACTTAGGTTGGGATGTAGAAATTTTAAAGGGAAATAACATGAATCATACAAAAGCAATGCAACCTATTACTGTTCTACCTTTGATAAAACCTTGGTTTATTGATAATCTATTGTCATAGTTTAGACGGTAATCAGAAAGATAAGAGGACATAATTCAATATTTGAAGTAAATACTTTAAAGAGTGGTTGGATAAAAAATAAAGTTGATAAGAAGGAATCAATTGATTATATAGAAAAAGGAAGAATCATGCTAAAATAAAAAGAGGATATAGATACTATGTTCATCGTAAGTATCTATATCCTCTTTTATATACAGAATAATGTAGCATGTAGATTACAAAGTTATTTATTTTCTGTAACCCTATCTAACCATTCGTTTATTAAAGAATTAAATAATGCTTGTTGTTCAATTTGTAAATTATGTCCGGCCTTGTCCAAAACTGCAAATGTAGCTCGGGGATATTTATCTAGTAACTCAAAAGCATCCTTATATCCTACAACAGAATCTTGTTTTCCTAAAAGAAAAACACTTGGGGATTCAAATAACATATTATCTATTTCAAAAGTAAAACCATATTCCTCTTTAATTTTGGATAACAATTTTTCATCAGCTATTTCACAGCCAATTAAAATTTCATTTTTATAACGTTGCCAAGTATATTCATTAAGTACTACCGAATTAGAACGGAAAGCATCCCTTTCTTCTTTATTTAGCTTCTCTAAAAAACTTTCATCTTTATAAATAATTAAATGTTCAGGAAGGTTTCTTTTACCCATCTCAGGGATAATCATTGGACAAATAAAAGCAGCACCAGCTATCTTTTCTTTATTTTTTGCAATAATGCCTCGTGCTAAATAGCTGCCATATGATTCACCGACAACTAAAAAAGATTGGTTTGGTATAATTGCTTCAATAAAATCGATAACAATTTCTAACATGTCATTAGAGTTTTTAATACTTTGATAATTTTTTGTTTTCCCCATACCTGGAAGATCAAGATAAATTCTTTTAAATCCTTCTCGTTCTTTAAAAATTGGTTCCATACAACCTATCATTAATCTTGAATCAGGAGAGAAGCCATGGATCATAATGATGGGCTTCCCTGAACCAAACACTTCATAATTAATTTTTACAGTCCTTATTAAGCACTCTGACATCATTTTTCCTCCTAAAATAATTATTTATTCTAATCTGGCGTATTATGGATATTGATTATTAAGAGTCGTCGTCTTAATTCAGCCACATCATACTTTCTAGATTCATTTTCATATTCCTTTATTTATATCTATTTTATTGAGTGATGAATTATGTAGAAAAGAAGGGGAATAAAGGTGAAAAAGGAGAATTAGTAGACTGAGGCTAATTTAATTGGAAGAGGTTTGCTTGAAGACATAAAGAAATGATGAGTAGTTATTATCATGAATTTCAATTTTTATTGTCTAGGACAATAAAATTAGCGAGTTCTATAACAACTTTGCTATAAATATAATGAGATGGATTTGTTTGAAAAATGTTATAGGAGAGATGAGATATGGACAAAGACGATTGTTTTGTCGGAATAGACAGCGAACAGCATGTTAAGTTTTCTATTATCATCCCTGCACATAATGAAGAAAAGTATATTGGTAGGTGCCTAGATTCAATTGTAGCTGCATCAACACCGTATAAAGATCAAGTGGAAGTCATTGTTGTACTAAATCGCTGTAATGACGGTACGGAAGAAATCGCAAAATCGTATCATTGTGTAACACTGCAAAATGAGAATAAAAACCTTTCAAAAATCAGAAATGCTGGAGCGGAAGTAGCCAGAGGGGAAATTATTGTTACAATAGATGCTGATAGTTGGATGAGTGGCAATATGTTGAGTGAAATAGAACAGCACTTGATAACAGGAAAGTACATTGGTGGTGGAGTTAGTGGAAAATATGAACGTGTTTCGTTAGGAATCATTGTATCAGGATTACTATTAATTATCCCGCTTATTTTTAAATATGGCCTAGTATCAGTCGGGATGTTTTGGTGCTATAAAAAAGACTTTGATGCAATCGGCGGATTTAACGAAAATATGTTAATGGCTGAAGACGCTGAGTTTGCAATGCGGTTAAAAAAGCATGGCAAAACATGTGGTAAAAGGTTTGCCACTATAAAGAAAGCGTATATGACAACTTCTTGTAGAAAATTTGATGAACATGGAGATTGGACATTACTAAAGAGACCACAAATCATTTTTGCATACTTGAAAGGAACAAATACGAAATATGCAGACGAGTTATATTATGAAAAAGAAAAAGAAAAATTATAATAAAATAAACCGACTCGTTTTGGAAGATACAAGTCGGTTTATTTGTATATGAAAGAGAGCTTTAAATTAAAAATCCTCTGTATTTTTCATACGTGTATGAAGAAAAAGCAAACCTAATATAATGACCAAAAACGTTACAATTTGCAAAAATAAATTTTTAAATTGAAGCAAACATGTCCATGATTCCGCAAAATTCTTTAAAGATTGAAGAGAAGAATTTTGTGAAGGCTTGAATCCATAAGTAAATAATTTTTTTGTTTCAATAAACATACTATCTTCTCCGCTTGTCCCCATCACAACAGAAATGAGTCTTTTATTTCCTTGTTTGGCTGTTCCTGTGAAACTATATCCTGCAGCATTTGTGAAGCTAGTTTGTAAGCCTTCGACTCCTTTAAACTTTACTTTTTTATCAAGTGAATACAACATTTTATTTGTATTGAAAACATGTATATCTTTGAAGGTGAATTTGTAAGAGGTTAATTGAGTCATTTCCAATATGAATGGATAGTCTTTTATTACATGCTGAGCTAATTTCGAGGCATCTAAAGCAGTCATTTTGGATTCTTTATTTTGTTCATTTGTAAGTCCAGTTGCATTTATAAAATAAGAGTCGCTAGATAACTGTAGCTGTTTCGCTTTTTCATTCATTAATCCTGTGAAACGTTGTTCATTTTTAGAAATATGTTCTGCTAAGGAAACTGCCGCAATGTTGTCGGATGCAAGTATCATCGCATGAAATAAGTCACGAACTGTTATACGATCTTTAGTTGTTATATCGATGTTTTCTCCTGCTGTGTGTAAAGCATTTTTACTGATTTTCACACGATCATCCCATTTTATCGTACCTTCATGTATATGCTCCAACACAATATATTCTGTCATCATTTTTGATAGACTGACCGAGGGAAGAGGGATATCCTCATTTTTTTTATATATAATTTCTCCTGATGCTGCATCTATTAGAATAGCTGATTGTGCCTTAATTGTAGGTCCGTTTACATAGGAATAAAAATAAAAAACAATAATGGCTGTGATAAGAAAAGATATGAGAAGAATCATTGTTTTCTTGAAAAAGTGCATACGCTATCCCCCTTGTACATCTATATGAATAGTTTAGAATTAATATTTTAATTAGGAGAAAAGAAAAGGTAAAGAATTTCTAAAGAATTATAAGGAAAACATTAAGTTTTGAAAAATTTCACAATCTGTACGGTGAATTCAAAGTATGTCCAAGTTTAATAGATTCTTTGCACCAGAACCAAATCGAGAATATTAATTCTGATTCACATTTAGCGAAAGCAATGGAACTAAAAGGCGAGGAAATAGAAAAAACTGAGGATTAATCAGAAATTGAGAAGGAAGTAATTGCGAACACAAAGGATATTTTATATATACTAGATAAGTATGCAGGTAATTTTGATTTTCCTATATTAGACAATTGTAATTTTGATTTAGAACAATGCAGATTGTCTGTGTTCAGCAAGGAGGAAAAATGGATTATAGTGATAGAAGTTGTCGATTCTAGAGGCGAAGCTATTGAAAATGTACTGTACGCATATGGAAACTGCATTAATGCGAAGGGCCTCATCATCAGCATTGATGATCTAGTTTGCTTGAAAGGTGATGAATGGTGGTATGGCGATGACGGGAATTTTTTTGTACATCCTTTACATATGAGACTACTAATCCAGCAACAGCCAGTAGAGATATTTTCGACAGAAGAAGAATATAGACAGGTGGGGATCGAAATAGAGCCGTTTACAATGACAAAGTTGGCTCGTTATTTGAGTTTTTTGGAGGGGGTTTTGTTAATGAAGCATAGATTAATGTTTTTTAAAATGTCAGTAATATCTTTATTATTATTGACAGGCTGTGCGGGTGTGTCTGATTATGATGTTGATTTACCAGGAGATTATTCTATTGTAAGATCTTCGGCTCATAATGTTACCATAGCTCCCAAAGAAGGAAGTGGTGGTTGGGGAAGTGCTGTAATACCTACTAAAGTTACTGAAGTTGCTTGGGACAAAAATTATATTATTGCTAAACAAGTTGATTTGAAACAGGACCCCAAAAATAAGAATTATCATATTCCTAATAAACAGAATTATCATTATTGGATATTAGATATTAAGACAGGCAAAGTAACGGGTCCTTTAGATGATGAGAGCTTAAAAGAGAAAAGAACTGAATTTAAAATATCTAATGATGTTTTTTTAAATGAAATAGAGAAAATAAAATTAGCTACTTCTTAAACTAACGGGTGGCGTTAGTTTAAGAAGTAGTATGGAAAAAGATCAAACTTTTTTATGAAAATCGAGTCATCATTCATAATTAGTGAGGAAACGTGATAAGGAGAAAATATTTAAACTGCTGATTTTTTCCTTATCTATGGAACAGGTCGATAAACTCGAAAACATCTCCTATCCCTAATACCGGAGAACCGTAAAACGTATCTGGCATGGCTACGAGAAATACTAGGCACCTAAATGAGTTTGGTAGTAAAAGAGAAGTCCTTATTGAATTAATAGAAGGGATGGATTAAAATGGACATTCGGAAAATGCGATATTTTATAATGGTGGCAGAAGAATTGAATTTTAGTCGTGCAGCAGAACGTCTTAGGATGGCACAACCTCCTTTAAGCCAAGAAATCCGTAAATTAGAAGAAGAATTGGGAGTTCAACTTTTTCATCGAACAAAAAGAATGGTTGAACTCACGGATGCTGGGAAGATATTTTTAGAAGGAGCTCGGCAAACTCTGTTTCAAGTAGATAGAACCATTAAAGAAACACAGCTTGCAGATGAAGGGAAAATAGGGCATCTAATAATCGGTTTTGTCGATTCTACAGAAATCGTTATAGATATTCTTAAAAAATTTCGAGAACGTTTTCCTAAAATCCATCTTGTATTACGTGAAATGACAACGGAGCAGCAACTAAAAGCACTTTATGAAAAACAAATTCATATTGGATTTATTCGTTCTAAACAGAACAATGGGATACTATTTTCTGAAGTTTGTTCTGATGAATCTTTAAGATTAGTTTTACATCAAGACCACCCTTTGGCCTCGTTACCCAAAATTTCACTCGAACTATTAATTGATGAACCATTTATTTTGTTTCCGCGTCATTTTGGTCCGAATTTTTATGATTTAATTATTAGCTACTTTTGGGATCATGGAGTAAGTTTAAATATTGTTCAAGAAGCTATTCAAATGCAAACTATTGTTAATTTAGTTGCAGCAGGAATGGGAGTTTCTGTCGTTCCATCGTCGGTGGAAAATTATAAACGCCCTGGGGTTATCTATAAAGAAATCCAAGAAACTACACCAAAAGTAAATCTATATGTTGGATGGAGACAAGATGAAAAATCTGCAGTGTTAGATCATTTCTTAACAGTTGCTAGAGAAGTTTATTCGATTTCACAACTTAATCACAAAGAATAAAAGCCCATCTTGATGGGATGGGCAGTAAAATATTACAAAGAAAGAATTCTAATTTAATTTAATTTTAATTTTAAAGTAAGACTACAAAGATTTTGTGTATATTTCTAGTTAAGTAATGTGCTAAAATCTTAACCTGTTTTACTCGAATCGTACTCAACGAAACCTTCTAGTACTTCATCAATCTGATTCATTATTTCAGGTTCCAGTTTGACACCAGCAGCGAATGCATTCTCTCTTACCTGTTCCGGACTTGAGGCACCGATAATTGCTGAGGAAACATTCTGATTTTGCAGTACCCAAGCTACTGCGAGTTGAGCGAGGGTAAGGTCAATCTCTTGTGCGATGGGTTCGAGCTTCTGGATAGCAGTGAGTACATTGTCATTCATCCAACGTTGTGCAAGTTTATGAAAAAATGGTTTGCCAGCAGACGAATTAGCACGTGATTGAGTTGGTACTGGTTTACCGGGTTGATATTTTCCGGTGAGAACACCTTGTGCGACAGGAGACCATACTACTTGCCCAAGTCCCTCACGTTGACAGGTTGGTATCACATCAGTTTCGATAACTCGCCACAACATCGAGTACTGAGGCTGGCTAGCGATGAATGGAATATTCAATTCTCGTGCAAGTGCTGCTCCGCGGGTGATTTGTTCTGCTGTCCACTCACTTACACCGATATAAAGAACTTTACCCTGTCTTACAAGATCTGCGAAAGCTAACATCGTTTCTTCAAGAGGAGTAGTTGGGTCAAATCTGTGTGCATAATAGACATCAATGTAGTCGGTCTGTAACCGACGCAAAGATGCATTACAATTTTCTAGAATATGTTTTCGTGATAAACCTTTATCGTTTTGCCCAGTCCCAGTCGGATGACACACCTTTGTACATAGTTCAATGCCCTCCCGTCGTATACCTTGTAAAGACCGGCCGAGTACTTCTTCAGCTTTAGTGTCTGAATAAACATCAGCAGTATCAAACGTTGTTATACCGACATCTAGTGCAGCTTTAACACACTCATTTGCAGTATTCTCATCTACTTTACCCCCATGATTTATCCAGTTCCCGTATGCAATCTTGCTTATTGTTAATCCGCTATTGCCAAGTTTACTAAACTCCATCCCAGTTACCTCCTTTTAAAAGTTATATCTTCATTATAAAGACCGGTCTTTAATACGCATAATATATTATTATTAATAAATTTATATAAAATTTATATAAGACTGCAGTGCCCCTCTGTGTACTCAGAAGTTTGCAAGGCTGTGAAATCTATAGTCAGTAGCGTATAAAAACGTTAAAATGTTGTCTGTTCCCTATCAACATCAAGCTAAGTATGACTGCTAAACTAAAGTGAAACATTTGATAAAGTAGGGAAAATGTATTTTAATAAGACAGAAAGAATGTTTTATGACTTAGAACATGCTCCAGTAGATTCAGAATCAATGGGAAAGTATTATTTCAATTGTGCATGTACTAGAATTTTACGTTGTATTTAAAATAAAGAAGAGTTTCCAGATAGCATGGCATATGAAGCATGTGAAATTTTTAATAGAACAGGAACGTATAAAAGGTAAATAGAGTGATAGAAAAAAGGGTTTGTTCTTTGTTTTGAAAAGGGATGAATCTTTTGTTTTACTTCCGCTAACTCGCGTTATGTAAACACGATCTTAATACAAGGTTTACTAAGATTGTAGAAATGAGGAAACTACAAATGGATTTAATATTTATTAGACATGGGCAAGGAGAACACACCTTAGAACTATCTAAAAGTCTTCAAATAGCCGATCCTTTTTTGACAGAACACGGAAGAAATCAAGCTGAAGAATTAAAAAGTGCGCTACCGATAAGCTCAAGCGATTTATTAGTCATCAGTCCTCTTAGGAGAACATTACAAACAGCATCCATATGGAGTGATTCAATTACTTGTGAAAAATACGTAAGTCCCTTGGTTTCCCCAAGAACGTTTCCTTTACTAACAGAAGATAGAACATTACCTTGTGATCAAATGTTGTCCATTGATTCAATTAGAAAAGATTTTCCGCATTTTCAAATACATAATACCAATGATGATTTATGGAAAAAAGGAATCAATTGTATGCCTCATAAGGAATTCAACTCAATTGCAAAAAATTTTCTCCTATGGTGTAAAGTCATAAGAAAGAAAAAGGTCTTTATCGTTTCCCATGATGGAACAATTACAGCATATCGTGAAATCTTAACGAAACAAAAACTTACAAGAGAAGACTTCCTTGGTGAAACAGGGTGGATTAGAATAAATGTCAATTTGTAGTAATTATAGACTTTTGCCTTGGAGGGGAAGTTATGCGAGTACATGACGTAATATTTACGAGCGAAAAACTTGAAGAACTTATACTGAATGAAAGTGGTGAAATATTCGAAAATTTGAATAACAAAGAAAAATTTATAAGTAGTTTCATTGATTATTTTACAGAAGAATACGGAAATTCAGAATGTAATTACGTGGAGCTATTTGATGTTGACGGTCCAGACTATATTAAAATTGAATTAATAGATAATAAAGTGATTGTTACTGCTTCTTTGTTTGCAGGATTGTCTATATGGTCGGATAAAAAAGCTTTAGGAAAGGTAACAGCTACTATAGAGGGTGTTTATTCATTCGTTCTTATTGATAAAGATAGAAACATAATTATTTTAGATGAAAATTTACATTTGCATGATACTTCTTTTGCTATTACAAATTTTAAAGTAGAAAAACTACAAAGTATTGATCAATATTTTGATGACTATACAATTATATAAGTAATGGCTACTGTACAAAATCAAGTGATAAAAATCCGTTATTTGTTAATCGAAGAGGAACATTTTATAATCCAAAGACGTTATCTAATCAAGTGACAGGTATGATAAAAAAGACAAATTTAGATTTTTTAAAGCATCGAGAAAATCCTGTAATTGCATATACATTTAGTCACTTCAAGAGGAAGAGAACGGACTTTAACAAGTTTAAAAGACATGATTATTTCTGTATGTATCTTAAGTACATGCAGAAACCAATAATTCACTTCGAACATCAAAATTTGAAACTACTTAGATATTCTCCTTGCCGTTGTTACAAACAAAAAAATGCATAAAAAACAAATGAAAATGGGGTTAAAACCATGGAGTATAATGAATTTCTTAAGCAAGTAATTAATGGAGATTGGAAATCAAATCAAAAAGGATTTGTTGTTTATACTCCTGATAAAACCATCGAATATTTTGAAGATATATCAAAGGGAAAAGATATATTTTTAGCAGATTTTAAGTATGTTGAGGGTTTATTTTTTTGAGGCATGTTCTAATGTTATAAAAAAATTTTCTCATTCCGAAAATAATAAAGATGTATTTGTACTCGCATTTTTCGTTGATCCTGATGGCGGTAATTAGGTTAGTGTGGTAATGAATAATCATCAAAGTGTCGATTAGACTCTATATTGGAGTCTCACCAACAAAACGCGAATTTCGTACGTTAACAAGACCTAAATTCTGAGAACCCTTGAAAAATAAAGGAGCTTACATATTAGACATGTCTAATATGTAAGCTCCTTTGATTTAGAGGTCATCATTCAAAAATGAGTCCATTATTTAAAAGAGCCAATTTTGAAGGGAAGCACTGATTGTTTACTTTTTATTCACTTGATAGTATAGTTCGAGAAGGTCTGCCACAGGAATGTTATTTATTTTCATACCTGTTATATCACTCTGCTGTATTTCCACGTTCCTAAGGTTACTATTATTTATTTTACTACCTTTAAGGTCACACTAATTCCACCCACAATCATTTTGTTGTATATAACCTTGAAGTAATTTAACTCCTTAATCATATACTTAGTCATTTCAATTGAAGAATACCCTGGTGGCTGAATATTATAGTCAATTATATTCTCTTGATTTGGAAGCCATTTTTTTGCTTCTTCATCAAAGGTTCTTTTCTTAATTTCTGTTAACTTTTCAGCATCTATAATAGATGCTTTCTCGATCCTTATCATTGACATTTAGACGTCCCCTTTAAACTTAGAGTTAGGTACCTTTAACCCTTATATTACCATATCTGAACTAGTTTAATTTTTCAAATGGGCTACTTCAATAGTTTAAGAAGCTATACTAAACTAGTCCCTAAGAGTGAGTTATATATGCTTATAAACATCTGCTTAAGCAACCTTTAATTACTCACGTAATTGCTTGTTCTCACCTTCCAATTTCTTGAGACGGCGTTGTAGCTACATAATAAACGAACTAGACTAAATATGTAAGCTACTGTTTATATTTCTAATATCTATAAACAGAGAGGATATTCGTCTCTATATTAAACGAACACTCCTCTCTTCATAATACTCTAATTAATGTACGATTTTCTTTTTTTGATAAAGTGACCCCATGCCCATCAACTTAAGATTTTTAAGTACCCCCCAAAACGAAAATTTCACATGAATATCCATAATTGCATCTCTTTTTTCATCTAATTTGAAAATAAGCTTTCTATTTTTAAGAACCATCAACACCAGCTCAAATTATATAAATGAAATCCGTACATCCTACTTTTGCAGGAAAGAAAAATTATACAAAAGTAGGATGATTTAAGATATTTTTACTTGTATTATAATAACCAAAAGATATCGACATAAAAATTACAATAAAGAAAGGAATAAAAATAATGATACAGAGCATATACGAAACTCATTTACATGTAAGAAATTTAGAAAAGGCGATAGATTTCTATCAAAATAAGTTAGGGTTAGCATTAGCAAGAAAACTATCTAAAAGAAGAGTGGCTTTCTTTTGGGTAGGAGAAAATAAAAAACAAATGCTTGGACTATGGGAAATACATAATATTGAAGACTTTGAGACGAAACACTTTGCTTTTGGTGTAGATTTAGAGTTTTTAAAGACTTCTAAATTGTGGTTAGAAAAGCGTGGAATAGAAGTGATAGGAAGTCAGGGAAAAGGGAATCAAGAGCCAATTGTCCAAAGATGGATGCCAGCTGCAAGTGTATATTTTCTGGATTGTGATGGAAATAAATTAGAGTTTATTTCTATGCTACATGATAATCCAGACGAATTAGAATATGCATCCTATTTAAGTGAATGGGATGCGGAGCACCAAGAAAAATAAATGAAATTATATCTATAAACCGAAAAAAACGTTATTCTTTTTGTAAAAATATACAGAAAGGATGACGTTTTTTATGAATCTTTCGATTCAAAGTGAACTACAATTATTTTCTGAAGAATTATATGAACATCTTACTCCTTCATTTTTAGAAAATCTTGCTAGAAAACTAGGTTTTGTACAACGGAAACGTAAATTTTCAGGGCATGATTTAGCTACTATATGTGTCTGGATCAGTCAACGAGTAGCGAGTGATTCTTTAGTGAGACTGTGTAGTCGACTTCATGCTGTTACAGGAACACTTATGAGTCCAGAAGGACTCAATAAGCGTTTCACTAAAAAAGCTGTTTTCTTTTTAAAGCATATTTTCTCTGCACTATTAAAAAGTAAAATTTGTGAAACATCAGTGATTCCAAGCGCTTCAATCGCTTATTTTCAACGAATTCGTATTTTAGATGCAACGATTTTCCAGGTGCCAAAACATTTAGCTAGTGTGTACCCTGGGTCAGGTGGTTGTGCCTAAACAGCGGATATAAAAATTCAATTAGAATATGACTTACACAGTGGCCAGTTTTTAAATGTTCAAATTGAACCAGGGAAAAATAATGATAAAACCTTTGGAACAGAGTGTTTAGCGACATTATTACTCTCTCCGTTGGCAAATAGAGATTGTATTTAAAACATGGAAATCTCTATTTCAAATTCATCATTGGCAAAATATTAAACAAGAGCGATTAGAATGCCATGTTTATGGAAAACTCATTGCCATTTTTCTATGTTCTTCTACTATGTTTAAGATGCGACAATTAATTTTACAAAAGAAGAAACAAGAATTAAGTGAATATAAAGCAATTGGAATGATTCAAGATCATTTACACATTTTATATCGAACCATACAGCAAAACACCCAAGAAATAACAAAGATTCTAATCCGCCTGTTCCACTTACTCCAGAAGAATGGCCGGAAATCTCATCGATACGAGAAGAAAACAGTCTTTGATATTTTGGGTGTTGTCTATGAGTATAATGGATTGAGAAAACAAAAGAAAGCTGCATAATTTTTAAAAACGATACCTATCTAGGTTTATTTGGTATGCTCATTTTTAAGGACACAAAATATTTTAAGAGTTTTTTCGTTTATACGAACGAAAGTTCATTGTGTTTCTACTCTTAAGTTGATGGGCATGTGACGCTACCCCAAATTGAACATTTTATTCATAAAATGTTCAATTTATATCCATTGTGAAAATATTCACAAATGATATAATGAATATATATAAATATAACTATTTTGAGGAATTATAGTGTTTATTAATTTTTTAAGAACTGATAAACGAGCTACTTTTATATTATTATATTTATGCATTAACATTGCATAAATATAATCGAAATTTTCAAAAACATACTCTCTCTGAATTTGAGAAAAAAAGTCAAACTCAAAAGAAAGGTGACTTTGTTCATTTGAAAAAATATCCAGTTTAACCAAAATCAAAAATGCTAACGACAAATGTTCCTTTACGACGGACCAGCTCTTCCATCAAACTTCCGTATCCAAACATAAGATGGTTTCCAGATAGCCGCCTTTAGCCAACGTGTGATTCGTAAGAGAGGTTTCTTACTTTTCATTCCAATTGAACCAAAACATGTAAGAAAAAGGTGATGAGGAGAAGTATATTTCCCTTTGTATCAACGACTTCAAGAAGGCGAAAGACATTCTCTGTGCGATTTTGTGTGCAGCCGATATAAACCATTTTATCAGATAGAACGGCACTATCTTTAGGAAGTGAAAAGGATTCTACTTCACGAATAACAGCGTTTTTCTTCAGTCGGGAAACAAAAAATATGCATCGTCTGTCATTCGATCGAATCTTTCGTAATCCACATATGCGCGATCAAACACATACATGGCATCTTTATCATCCACAAGAACTTCAAGTTGATTTCTGTTATGTTCGATTGCATTGGTAATCACTGCTTTTTCAGGATAAACGGTTTCCTTATCCATGAAGACAAGTCGCAAGTGAAGTTTTACTCCTGCTTTCGTTTGACGGAACTCAGCCCATTTATAGTTGGTTAAGTTCAAAGGAAGCGTACTTGAATCAATGACTTTCAACGGCATGTTCTTTCCATCTTAATGAAAGCGTTTTCTTATGAAGGATTATTTTAGAAAATAAAGAACCTTTGACGCAAGAAATTATGTGTTATAAGTAACAATTTAGAATCAATTAATCTTGAAAAATGCCATGCTATCAAGGTTAAAATTGGTAAATGCAGGAAAGTTAAAACGATTGATACAAGTAATAATGTAGAATCATAACTACTAGTTCTCAACAATTGTGGTGAAATAAGTCTATAGATACAAGTAAAAACACTAAACTAAAGAAATAGTATTTGCAGGATATACTTTACTAAAAGATGGTGATTTATCTAACAATAAATAATTAGAAAATTTAACCATTACAGTTGCTGGTGAATTGGAGATTCGCAAACTCATTATCGATAGTAAACAAAATTTGATGAAAAAAGCTAAATTTCAATAGCCTAGGAGTGTAGGAGGTGGTTTTCTTAGGGGTGGAAAAAGTTATTTTTTAATAGGCAAAGATTGACGAAACGAAGAAGAAATAGTTGTGTTGTTTGCGTCTATTCAGAAAAAATTAAGATAAAATATTTAGGAGGTAGAGAGATGGTAGGGATTATCCTAGCAAGCCATGGCGAATTTGCTGAAGGCATCTTACAATCTGGCGCAATGATTTTTGGAGAACAAGAAAACGTTAAGGCTGTTACCTTAATGCCAAGCGAAGGTCCAGACGATTTGAGAGCAAAAATGGAAGCAGCAGTTGCATCTTTTGATAATCAAGATGAAGTATTATTCTTAGTCGATCTATGGGGCGGTACTCCATTCAATCAAGCTAACGGCTTGTATGAAGAACACAAAGACAATTGGGCAATCGTTGCTGGTATGAATTTACCAATGGTGATTGAAGCTTATGCATCCCGTTTATCAATGATGTCTGCTCAAGAAATCGCAGCACATATCGTTAAAACGGCAAAAGAAGGGGTTAGAATTAAACCTGAAGAGCTAGAACCCAAAGAAAATACTGATACCGCAGTTGCTGAAGATGGACAAGCAAAAGGTACGCTTGCTCCAGATACAGTAGTTGGTGACGGGAAAATCAAGTTCGTTTTAGTCCGTGTGGATTCTCGTTTATTGCATGGTCAGGTAGCGACTGCATGGACAAAGTCTACACAACCAAATCGTATTATCATAGTTTCAGATGCAGTGTCTAGAGACGACCTTCGTAAGAAATTGATCGAACAGGCGGCACCACCGGGGGTTAAGGCAAATGTTATTCCAATCAGCAAAATGATTGAAGTTGCAAAAGATCCCCGTTTTGGTAACACTAATGCACTAGTATTATTTGAAAACCCACTAGATGTCCTAAGAGTTATTGAGGGTGGTGTGGATATTAAAGAAGTTAACGTTGGTTCTATGGCTCATTCAACCGGTAAAGTTGTCGTTAGTAAGGTACTTTCTATGGGACGAGAAGATGTTGAGGCTTTCGAGAAAATGAAAGAAAAAGGCATTCAGTTTGATGTACGTAAAGTACCTAATGATTCTCGTGCAAACATGGATGACATTCTAAAAAAAGCGAAGGTTGAATTAGCATAGTGACATAGCAAATTTAAATGAAATGGGGGCTCATAATGTCTACTATAGAAATAGTTTTAGTAATACTAATTGCTTTTCTAGCTGGTATGGAAGGAATATTAGATGAATTTCAATTCCATCAACCACTAGTGGCATGTACATTAATCGGTTTAGTAACAGGTAACTTGGAGGCTGGTATTGTTCTTGGCGGTACACTTCAAATGATTGCACTTGGATGGGCAAATATCGGGGCAGCCGTAGCGCCAGATGCTGCATTGGCATCAGTTGCATCAGCAATTATTTTAGTATTAGGTGGACAAGGTGTTAGCGGTGTTGCATCAGCAATCGCAGTAGCGGTTCCACTTGCAGTAGCAGGCCTTTTCTTAACAATGATCGTTCGTACACTTGCTGTCCCTATCGTACACATGATGGATACGGCAGCTGAAGAAGGAAATATTAAAAAAATCGAAGTGTTACACATCGCTGCGGTGTGTTTACAAGGGATCCGAATTGCGATTCCTGCAGGAGCACTTTTATTTATCCCTGCACAAAGCGTTCAAGGATTCTTGGAATCAATGCCTGCATGGTTGACTGACGGAATGGCTATTGGTGGTGGAATGGTTGTTGCTGTTGGTTATGCATTAGTTATTAATATGATGGCAACAAAAGAGGTATGGCCATTCTTCATTATTGGTTTCGTAATAGCCGCAATTTCTGAATTAACACTTATTGCACTTGGTGCATTGGGTGTGGCTTTAGCTCTTATTTACTTGAGTCTTTCTAAAATGGGTGGTTCTTCAAATGGCGGTGGAGGCAACTCTGGCGACCCACTTGGCGATATCTTAAACGATTATTAATTCAGAAGGAGGAGAAGAGAAATGGCAGAAAAAATTCAATTAACAAAAAGAGATCGCTTAGCCGTTGCATGGCGTTCTACGTTTATTCAGGGTTCTTGGAACTATGAACGTATGCAGAATGGTGGTTGGGCCTTCTCGATGATTCCAGCAATCAAAAAATTATATAAATCAAAAGAAGATCGAAAAGCAGCGTTAAAACGTCACTTGGAATTCTTCAATACGCATCCTTATATTGCTTCACCAATTCTAGGAGTTACATTAGCACTTGAAGAAGAACGTGCTAATGGTGCAGAAGTTGATGATGTGGCAATTCAAGGGGTTAAAGTTGGGATGATGGGTCCTTTAGCCGGTGTTGGTGATCCAGTATTCTGGTTTACTTTACGTCCGATGTTAGGTGCTTTAGGGGCATCATTAGCAATGGGTGGAAATATCCTTGGGCCAATCCTTTTCTTCTTAGCTTGGAATCTGATTCGTTGGGGATTTATGTGGTATACACAAGAATTTGGTTATAAAGCCGGTTCTAAAATCACTGATGATCTTTCAGGTGGATTATTACAAGATATTACAAAAGGTGCATCAATCCTTGGTATGTTCGTACTTGCTGCCTTAGTGCAACGGTGGGTATCAATTAAATTCAAGCCAGTCGTATCTGAAGTTCAGTTAGATAAAGGTGCGTATATTGAATGGGACAAACTTCCTGGAAATGGCGAAGGGATTCGTCAAGCTTTTGAACAAGTAAACTCAGGAATGGCACTTTCACCTACGAAAGTAACGACCTTACAAGATAACTTGGATCAATTAATTCCTGGTTTGGCTGCATTGCTTCTGACATTCTTATGTATGTGGTTGCTTAAGAAAAAAGTCAGCCCAATTGTTATTATTCTTTCCCTATTCGTAGTTGGGGTAGTTGGTCACGTAATCGGACTTTTATAATTAAAGTTGCTGATGCTTTCAATTCTTAAGGTTTATTATTTAGGAATTGTTGAGATTGAAGTGTAGTTTAGTAGCAGACTTTTGTAGCCTGTGAATCGATAATAGTTCGCATACAAAAAGTGGCTGGAGATTATTGTTTCAGCCACTTTTTGTATTGACTTAATTGTTTGAGGAAACGAATAATGAATAAATAAGATAAATGAAATGGAGCGGATATGATGGTTCAATCAATTAATACAAAGGTAGATTTAGTAATAGATGCCACCGCTTTCACGGGACTTACGGACTATGGGGAAATTATGATCGGTGATAAAGGGTTTGAATTTTATAATTCTCGTGATGCGCGTAAATTTATTCAAATTCCGTGGAAGGAAGTAGATTACGTTATAGCCTCTGTGATGTTTAAGGGGAAATGGATTCCGCGTTATGCGATTGAAACGAAGAGAAATGGGACCTTCACCTTTTCTTCTAAGGAACCTAAGAAAGTTCTTCGGGCTATACGAGAATATGTAGATCCAGATCATATGGTACAGTCCCTAAGTTTCTTTGATGTTATTAAACGAGCTTTTAAGTCGATAGGTAAAAAGAAATAATGGAATGAAAAGAAGGGATGTACTTTTCATATAGGCGTACCGCCCACATTTTAACTAATATATACGCTAAGCAAAACTCGACATGAGAAAACGTTGATTTTACTACTCTAAGCAAATTATCTAATCTCTAAAATGGGTAATTCATTTCAATGTAAAATGATTTAAAAATAGCTTAAATAGTGTCTCAAAACTTATGTTTAATCAAAATCTCAATTGAAATTGTGCTATTAGGTTTTGAGAATCTCTTAGCGTATAAAAACGTTAAAATGTGCGTGCTACCCCATGCCCATCAAGCTAAGATTATGTAAAATCAATTTCAACTTAAGAGCTTTCTATTTTCTGAAGACTAAGTATAAATTATTTAAAGGTTTGCACAAGAAATAAACCCTAAAGGGTTTCGTTTTTTTAATTAAGCTACATGATTGTGAGGTTTGGAACAATTGTACACGACGCCTAAAATATCAAAGACTGTCTTTTTCTCATATCGATGAGATTTTCGCCCGTTTTTGTGTAAAAAATCGAACAGACGAAGCAAGATCTTTGATAGCTCATGGGCGTCTTTTTGTAGAGCTTGATAAAAAAGTGGAAAATAATCTTTAATGATATAAACAGCTTTATATTCACTCAATTCTCGTTTCTTCTTGATAAGGAGTAATTGGCGCATTTGAAACATAGTGGAGGAACAAAGAAGGATGCTAATTAATTGCCCATATAGATGACACTCTAATCTTTCCAGTTTTACAGAATTACATTGATGAATACGAAAAAATGATTTCCATGTTTTAAAGATAAGTTCAATTTGCCAACGTAATGAGTAAAAATCATATACTTGTTCCTTTTGTAGATATTCCAAAGGAATATTCGTAATGTAAAAGTTAATTGCACTGAGACGTTTACTGCGTTCCTTATAGGTAATTTGCTTCTTGTGTTCTTTAGATGCTAAATCCTTTTGCCTACGTTTCATTTGCGTCTCAGTTAATTTATACAGAATTAGTCTTGTAGGAAGCTTTTGATACATTCCGATATAAACATCAGGGATTTCATATGTTTCACCAGGCTGTAATTGATCAATAAATTGCTCCATATCTAGTTGGATGTACTCAGAATGTTTTTTTATCGTTCCATTCTGAAAGTATTCAGGCTCTTTGTTTTTCTGATATATGCGAGTATTGAGCTTAAGTCGTGAGATGAAATAAGCACTGTACTTGTCTATGGTATGTAAATCTTTTAAGTCGAAGTATCCTAAGTCCCGTATACATACATCTTGCGGTTGAAGAGATTCGTGACAAGTAGAACCGTAAATTTTATCATTGTGCTTTCCAGCACCCACATGAACATGTAGAAATTGACCACTTAACAGATCGTACTCTAATTGAATTTTCACACCGGCACTTTGACCACTACCTCCTGAGCCTTGGTATGTAGAAACGAATTTATCTGGAACCTGAAAATGTGTAGAATCCAATACACGAATACGGTGAAAATAGTTTGTATACAAAGTTGAAATCTTGCTAGAAGAACAAAATTGTTGATGAAGTAAATACGCTAATACTTGTTGTAAAAACTGTACAGCTCTAGAATTAAAACGTTGATTGAGTCCTTCTGGACTCATAGAAATACCTGTGTTAGCTTCTAATCGACTACATAGTTGTGTCAATGAAGTGTTTGCTATGTTTTCGCTTAACCAAACACAAAGAGCTACTAAATCTTGTGCACGATATTTACTTTTCCGTTGAACAAATCCTATTTCTCTAGCTAACTGATCTAAAACATGTGGTGACATATGTCGTTGTAATTCTTTAGAAAATAATTGTAGTTCATCAGAAATCGATAGATTCATACAAAAACGCCATCCTTTCTGTACATTTCTACAAACAGAATAGCGTTTTTTTCTTTTTATGGATACAGTTTTATCAGAGTTTGATAGCAATGTGACGAGACTCCTGTAAGACCTCCGTTAAGAGATTCCTTAAAATTAACATTTAGGTAATTTTTGTAACAAGATGTCTTGTTAATTCATTTTTAATAATTTATAATACTAACTGTATATGGTGTGTATGTTGTGCATCTTATACCATAACACTTATCGATAGAGAGGTTGTTTAATGAAAATAATCTTAAGTAATGTATCAAATCAGCCTTTATATCAGCAGATAAAGGAGCAGATTAAAGAATCAATATTTAACAATGAATTGAAAGAAGGCGAACAGCTACCATCAATCCGCTTATTAGCTAACGACTTGCATGTAAGTGTACTAACCACAAAAAGAGTCTATGCAGAACTAGAAGCAGAAGGTTTTATTATTACTAGGGTTGGCAAAGGAACCTATGTAGCCCCCACAAACTTAGAGTTATTAATGGAATCCAAGCGCCACATGGTAGAAGTCAAACTTGCAGAAGTTTGTCAGATGGCTCGAAGTATAGGAATTCATGCGGATGACCTCCATTCGATGATGGACTTAATTTTAGAGGAGGAGGAGAACGGCAAATGAATGCTGTGTTAGAAGTGAATAAACTAAATAAAACTTACGACAGCTTTTCATTAAAAGATGTTACTTTTTCACTTAACAAAGACTGTATAACAGGCTTTATTGGTACTAATGGTTCTGGGAAAACTACTACAATTAAAGCAATCCTTGGCCTCATTTTAAAAGATTCCGGAAAAATTAATTTTTTAGGAAAAGATATGGATAAAAATGAAAGGAAATCTAAAAACAAAATTGGCATCGTGCTAGATGAGGGATATTTCTATGATGAATTAACATTGAAGGAAATGAAAAATGTGATTGCCCCTTCTTATACTGATTGGGATGAAGCGGTCTTCTTATCTTACATTAAACAATTTAATTTAAATCTAGGACAGAAAATTTCTACTCTATCCAAAGGTATGCGGATGAAATTTGCGGTTGCTTTGGCTCTATCCCACCATGCAGACCTATTGATAATGGATGAACCAACAAGTGGCTTGGACCCATTGGTACGGAGTGAATTGATGAATATTTTTCTGGATTTTATGAAGGAACCAGGGAAAAGTGTCTTTTTTTCCACTCATATTACCTCTGATTTAGATAAAATTGCCGATATGATTATTTTAATCGATGATGGAAAAATTTTAGTTAATGAGGAAAAAGATGTGTTAGTGGACACACATGCATTTGTAAAAGGAGACAATCAATTAATTAATGACCAAACCAAAAACCTTTTTTTAAATTTGCATCAATCTCAATACGGATTTGAGGGGATTACTCATAAAAAAGATGATGTGCGTCGACTCATGCCTGATGTATTGATGGAAAGACCAACTATAGAGGATATTATGCTTTCATACATCGGAGGTATTAATCATGTTAATTAACCTTGTAATGAAAGACTTTATGCTAGTTAAAAAATATTTCTTAATTTTACTTGTTTTTGCAGCTATCGCTCCTATTTATGTTTCTACACAAATACAATTAAACGATGGCGGTCTTGTTGGCTTTCTTTTAACAGTGATTTTGATGGAGCAAATTTTATTTGGTACGATATCCAAATTTGAGGATCAGTACAAGGGGGCGGCTTTACTTTGTGCAACTCCATACACACGAAATACATTTGTAAAAGCAAAATATCTCTTTCTCTTTGTAATTTTTATTTGTGTCTCCATCATCCGTATTATTACGTCAATTATCATACCATCGGGTATAGAAAAACTCAGCGTAAACGCTCTTGGAATAACATTTTTAATTCTTAGTATTTTATTTGGTATACTACTCCCTGTTCAATTTAAATTCGGTTATGACAAAACAAAAATTATAACATTTTTTACTGTCTTTTTAATACCTTTTGTCGCTCCTACTCTTATAAAGGGACACATTGATTTTACAATTACCTTTCCATTTCCACCAATTGTTCTGGCATGGATGCCTTGTTTTATCTCAATAGTTATTAGTCTTATATCAATGATGATATCTCTCAAAATATATGAAAAAAAGGATTTATAATTAAATTTTAAATATAATAGGGGTAGCTGTTTAAGGAAATATATTTAGTATCGTACATATTTATTTCTTTTCAGCCATCCCTGTTAAAAATTCAAGGCCCCCTTGTGATATACCAAATAACTGTAGAGATATAAAATTTTCGTTTTGGGGATACTTCAAAATCTTAGCTTGATGGGCATGGGGTATCGTCAACAAAAACACTGTTCTTTTGTAGAATTATATGAAAGAGTGGTGTTTTTATTCTTTCTTATAATTACATCTCTTTTTAAATTTACTGCCTTTATTAGTTGCTTGATTTCAATGGAATAAGATGTTACCCAAAATCATTATTAAAAAGTCCAATGTGAATATTCTCCAAAATTGAGCCGTAAGCTTTTGTATCCTCTTATTGGAATATACTTTGCATTTCCTAGTAGGGGTACGTGAACATCGCCATCAAGTTAAGAAAAACGAGATACCCCCAAATCGAAAAAAATGAGGGTATCTTGTTTTATATATCCAGCTCAATTTCTTTGTTCATACAACAAAACTTGTACCTCTTCCCACTGTTACATGAACAACTCTCATAAATATTTGCTGGCCTTGAGCAATCTTTGATTGCTTTTTTTAAATCCGTCACATCTTCGTTGAATTCTAGTCCAACTATGTAGTAAAAATTGTATGCCTCACAAATCGCAGCCACTTTCTCTGCTCTTGCTTTAGACGAAACCTTTACGATGATAGGACGTTCTTTAGAACCTAGTGGATACATGTCTGCTTCCCTCTTTCCTTTTTCTTTCTATTGTATAAAATTTAAGAAAAAGCGGAGGGATATTTATGAAAAAACTATCTAGTTCTCAAGTGTTTCGACTGCTTTCAGAGGAATTACAACGCGTCTTTTCACCACAAGCATTAACAGAGCTTGCCAAACAAACTCAGTTTGTTCAACGTAACAGTAAATTCAGGGCACAAGATTTATCTGCCTTATGTATTGGGATGGGACAAGACATTGCGAGTTATTCTCTGGCTAGACTATGTGGAAATTTGGAATCAGAAACCGGCGTCCTGATGAGTCCAGAAGGACTAAATCTAAGGTTGAATGCACAAGCAGTGGAATTTTTACGCTCTTTATTCTCACAGTTATTACAAAAACAATTGTTATCCATGACATCTCTCTATTCCTCTTTTTCAGCATATTTTCGTCGTATTCGGATTTTAGATGCCACCACGTTTCAAGTCTCGGATCAACTTGCGACGGCTTATCCTGGTTCAGGAGGAAGTGGAAAGGCTTCTGGCGTAAAAATACAGTTAGAATACGATTTGCTGAGTGGGCAATTTTTACATGTTGAAGTGGGGCCAGGTAAACAAAATGATGTGAATTATGGGAAAGAGATTCAACATACTGTTGATTTACAAGATTTATGCATACGAGATTTAGGGTATTTTAGTTTAATTGATTTAGATGCAATCCAACAAAAAGGGGCGTACTATTTATCTCGATTAAAAATGAACACCAAAATATTTCAAAAAAATGAGCATGTTCTTACCTTTAAAAACGGATCCATTAAGAAAAAATATCAATACACAATGATTGACTTAGAAGCCATCATGAATCAGTTACAGCCGGGTGAATGTTATGAAATTCCTGTTGTTTATATCGGTCGGAGTTATGGACTTCCAGCACGAGCCGTGATTTACAGACTAACCCCTGAGCAAGAAGCACAACGTAGAAAAGATCGTGCATACAAAGAGAAAAAGAAGAATATGACTTTTAGCGATCGAACCAAAAAACTGCAAGGAATCAATGTGTACGTTACCAATATTCCATCGGAATATGTCTCAAAAGAAGCCATTCATGAATTCTACTCCCTTCGTTGGCAAATCGAAATCATTTTTAAAACATGGAAATCTATTTTTCATATTCATCACAATACAAATGTAAAAAAGGAACGGTTAGAGTGTCATATCTATGGAAAGTTAATTGCGCTCTTATTATCCTCTACTGTGATGTTTCAAATGAGGCAATTATTACTGGTCAAGAAACAAAAAGAGTTAAGTGAATGGAAAGCCATGTATATGATTCACGATTACTTTCGAACATTATATCGCCATATACAACTTCAATCGATCCAGTTAACAAAAAGTTTTCTTCGCTTGTTCCATTTACTTGATAAAAATGGACGGAAATCGCATCGATATCGAAAGAAAACGGTGTTTGATATTTTAGGTATTGCATACGAACAACATCTATCCAAGTAAGAAATGATATATTTTAAAAAATCTAGCCCGTAAGGGTTATTTATCATGCAGTTTTTTTCGATTTTTTATTTTTTCAGGGAGTAACAAGCAATTTTATAAATATACCTGTATTTATTTCTCGTTAACTTGATGGCGATGGGGTACGTGAACGATTCGGGGTTTCAGGGGCCACACTTCAAAAAAATGTAATTTCAACGTCTGTTATAGGTGATTTTATAGCTTCTATAAATTATGTTTAGTTTTTGTTATGAGTTTTTAAGTAAGTTATGTTTAATTTTTAATGAAATTATAGAAAGACGGTCATGTAAAACCCAACATAATTGATGTTATGTTGGGTTTTCTAATGAAAATCAACTGTGTAATTCTTAATTTTGGATTTAATTTCCAGAGTGGCGCCTCATTCCCTGAATCGTTCACATACCTGTAGATTAGAAATAAAGTCGTACCATTTATAAAAAAGATGTACCGTTTTAAATAAAGTTATACTGTTTGTAAAAAAGTTGAACCGGAATTATCATATTCTCGTTTTATTGCAAAAAAATGAAATTTTAGTATATTAAGATTTAGGGTAAATGATATGTCGAATTTAAGGATGGATTATGGAAGCGAAATTACGGAAACTCATCATTACAGGAACCATTTTATATACAATTTTAATTTTATATTTTATGTTCTTTGCTTTTAATAGATTAGATCATGCAACCGGCGATTATGAATATGTATTTATGCTTGTTCCGGAAAACGTTCCACTTCGATTTCCAGAACCAACTTTTTCATGGTTATACCAATTTGGAAACATTGCTGCTTTTATCCCTTTTGGAGTAGTAATTCCTCTGTTGTATCGTTCCAGTTTTGGCAAGTTCATATCCTTGTTTGTCTTAACGATTCTCGTTTTGGAATCGCTGCAGGCTTTAACTTATCTTGGCAGCTTTGATGTAGATGATGTTATATCCAATACATTAGGTGCAACGATAGGTTTTATCGCCTATAGAGTTGGATTTTCTTCAAAAATTTCTTATAAAAAGCTTATTGCTTCGGCTCTATCTATTGGTGTTCTTCTAGTTGGGGTAATCGTGGTCTCGGAAACTATCAATTATGTTGTAGCGACAAGAGAAAGCCCGATTCAAGCATTACACGATGTGAAAGAAATGAATGGAACCATGCCTATGACTGAAAATCTTCCAAGTATCACCGTAGCAGGCAAGAAAATAGAACCAAAAATGAATGTGTATAACAGTGAAGGGGATAAAAGCAAATCATACACTTACATCTTGGGGAACAAGAAAGATGTCATACTCTATTCTTATTATGGCATTCCAGACAATGGTGATTTCAAGGGAGAAGTCACTATACTGGCAGATGGAAAAGTAAGAGCTCAGTTCAATGAACAATATAATAAAGGGGCAGAATTTGTAGAGATACCATTTTATTATAAAGAAAACGAAATTACGATTATCGTTTCCGGGAACGCTAAACTATGGGACGTTAGATTCAGTGAAATGAAGCATTGGTGGGAGTGAAGAACGAACATTCTAAGGGGCTTGCTTTGCAATGTTTTCAACAAATATGGCACGATTGTAGAGCAGACAGATAGAAAATAATTAAACTTTTTTATAAAACCGAAACTTAAATCTGCTGGAAAAGAATCCATTTTGATCAATCTTTTATCAAAATGGATTCTTTTTATTTATCGTAAAATGCTGGCTTGTGAGGTGTTATTGATCAAACTTTATTTCAATGCAACAATACCCCCTGTACTTGTGATTTGTTCAGAAAAACATATTATTCTTTAAATATCTTAATAGCTATGCGACAGACCCTGTTATGTTAAAATAAAAATTAATTGTGACAACAAAATCCACTCTTATTCACCGAAAGGAGATTTCAGATGAAGTATAGATTTATAACACCACTTTTCAACTTAAAATTAGAAACTGTGCTTAATAGAGGAATAGAACTATTCCCAGGAGCAAGAATTACAAATGGTCCAGAAGAGAGAACAAAAATACTAAATACACAATTAATGAAAAATACAGCTGGAATTCATTCCTTATGGGAATTTGATGATGCAACATATTTATACATAGATGGAGAATTTGATGCTATCAAGACGAAAGCTGAAATGGATGAAATAGGAGTAAAGTACACTTATTATTATCTAAGACTAGCCCAAAGTTTTATTTATGACTTATGGAAAATCAAAGATAACAATATTTATGTAAGAGATGGCTTTTTACTTGCATATCATAATAAATTTGAAGACGGTTTTACTTACAAAGCATCACTGTCAGAAATACACTATTATTCTACGGGTGAACATAAGGAATCATCTTTTTTAAAAAGTGAAATTCAATCAGCAACTCGTGATTTCACCCCTTTTTCAATTGATGAATATGAAGAAAAACACTTTGGAGGTAAGTATCCTGATTCAAATCATCTATTTAAAAATAAAGGATCAAACCGGATAGATAGAGCATTCTATTTCACCCTTAAGGCAAGAACAAGCTGTATTTTGCCTATGAAAATAGTTGCTTATTGTAATGCATTAGAATGTTTATTTACGATTGGAACATCTGAAGTTAACCATAAAATTGCAGAACGAGTTGCATTGATGTTAGGTACTTCTGGAGAATCAAAGAAAGAATTTTTTAAAATTATTAAAAAGGCTTATGACTTTCGTTCTTTATTGGTACATGGCCAACATCTTAAAGGTGAAGAGGAGAAACTGATTGAGTTTTCACGAAAGTTAGATAACATTTTAAGACAATTGCTTGTTGCGGAACATGATGTGTTTTCAAAAAACGATAAAGAGATGGAAGAATTTTTCACCAATTTAATTTTTGCAACTAACTAAGAATTCCAGTTGGGGTACGGAAACAATTTAAGAGATAATCCGCCACATCTGAAAATTTTTCCATTTTTGGCGGTTAACTTTTATAAAAACTTCCTAATTTATATTTTACCTTGTAGTTTTCTATATAAAGCTGAAGAAGAATCCATTTTGGATTCTTCTTTTCATACGTACCAAAAGGTATACCTTTTGGTACTATACAAACTAATACAAAAACAGCGTTCCAAAACAATAAAAATTCATTTTAGGAACGTTTCTAAAAAATAGACACCTTTAGGTGCACATTTACTTCTTCAAAGAAATTAACCGTTTACAAAGGTATACCTTTATAAACGAAAAAAGATCCCAAAGAATTGAGTGTTGAATAACAATACAGTTGTTCCGCAAACGGGCCATTTTGTGGAATAACACTTAATAAGAAAATTAGATATTTCTGTTAAAGCATATAGAGAATATTGTGAAGAAACGTACTTAAGCTAACTGGCAGGTTAGCTGTACAAGTTATAAATTTAATGGTTTAAAGTTATAGAGCATTTCTTTGAATGAGGAATGCTTTTTATTTTTGCTTAAAACAAAAACTTACAATAAAAATGTTATTCAAATTAATAAAAAATTATTGTGAAACGATAAAATATATATTAAAATCAAAATCAGAATAAATAAGTGAGGTGCTTTTTATGGAAAAAGTAACAACGTTGTTTTTAAAAATAGCTGTTATTCTTTTAGGAGTCCCAGTTCTTGCTCTGTGCATCTTTTTGGTGCCAGAGATGGCGAATCTTGCAGCAAAATTGCTTCCACAGTTTGCTTTTATAAAATATCTCGTTTTCATCGCTTTTGATGCATCGGCTATACCTTTTTACTTTGCTTTGTATCAGGCTTTCAAACTCTTATGCTATATTGACAAAAATAAAGCTTTCTCCGATTTATCTGTAAAAGCTTTAAAGAAAATCAAATACTGTGCCATCACAATCAGTATTTTGCATGTGCTAGTTTGGCCGCTCTTCTATATCTTTGCGGAAGTAGACGACGCACCAGGAGTTATCTTTGTCGGATTGGTTGTTCCTTTTGCTTCGATGGTTATCGCAGTCTTTGCGGCTGTTCTCCAAAAACTTTTACAAGATGCAATTAATATCAAATCAGAAAATGATTTAACGGTCTGAGGTGAATAACAATGGCAATTATAATTAATATTGATGTGATGTTAGCAAAAAGGAAAATGAGCGTAACAGAACTTTCGGAGAAGGTTGGAATAACAATGGCGAACCTTTCTATATTGAAAAATGGAAAGGCAAAAGCGATTCGATTATCCACTTTAGAGGCAATTTGTAAGGCTTTAGAATGTCAGCCTGGAGATATTTTAGAATACAAAAGTGACGAAGACAGTTAAATGAATCAAGAAAACTTAATATAACAATTATTAGGGGAGGTATAACTATGGACATTAACAATTTGATTATTGAAAATATTGCTAACCCTCATGAGCTGGAGAGAATGTATAGAAAAGACCCGAAAACTTTTAAAAAGTCATTCTCACACGCATGGGAACAAAATCCTGATTCTCAGGTTCTTGGCGTTTGGTATGAAAGATTGCATTTCAAGGAGACGGCAAATACAGAAAAATCTTCCTTGCTTCAAAAAGGTTTCTTATTCATGGGTATTTTAGCCATTCTGGCCGGGATAAGCACCAGGATCATTTTCCATTTTGTCGAACAGGAAGCAATTGCTCCAATTAACCTGGCTTTTGGTATAATTCCCTTTATTGCTGCCTATTTTGTTTACAATAATACTCCGAAAAAAAGTGTTATTTATTCCCTTGCAGCGTTGTTCCTAATTTCCGGGTTTTATCTTAATATGCTGCCATTAAATTATAAAGACAGTATTATCCTTGCTTATTTACACCTTCCCATATTCTTATGGGTATTGGTAGGGCTTGCATTTACAGGAAATGAATATTCAAAAGGCAGTACAAGATTAGCCTATATTAAATTTAATTTGGAATATTGTATTCTCTACGCCAGCATGGCAGTTAGCGGAATGGTACTAGCAGCATTAACCATGCAGTTATTTAGCTTTGTTGACTTGGATATAGAAGACTTCTATTTTAGTAATGTCGTTTTATTTGGTGCTGCCGCTCTCGCTATTGTGGCTGCATACCTGGTATCAATGAATCTTAAACTTGCTAAGAATATTACACCATATATAGCTAAAATTTTTAGTCCTCTTGTCCTGGTCACATTGTTGATCTATCTTATAACGGTTATATGGGTCGGAAAAAATCCATTCTTGGACCGCAATTTCCTGATAGCCTTTAACGGAATACTCCTTGGTGTATTGGCCGTTACCATATTTTCCATTATCGAGAGCGACTCAGACGAGAAAAAGAACATTTCAGATTATATAAATTTTGCCTTAATTGTTCTTGCGCTTATCATTGACAGTGTGGCTTTGTCAGCCATCGTGTTCAGACTTTCTTCTTATGGGATTACGCCTAATAGACTTGCTGTTTTAGGAGTAAACATACTTATCTGGGCAAATCTAATTTGGATTATGCTCTCCTATATGCGTTTTCTACAAAACAAATCCGGACCTTCAACTATCCAAGATGCCGTTACTAATTATTTGCCGGTCTACGGACTTTGGGCAGCTTTCGTTACATTTACTTTTCCTATAATTTTTAATTAGAAAGGCTCTGTTAATGTAACGAAAAGTTAATCTTCTATAACGTATAAAATCCTTAGAGTCGATATTATGCAGCTTTTTATACAGAGTTGCATAGTTTTGGCTTATTTTCATTACTAAAGTTAAAAAGAGGGTATTCAAACTAGAAGACATAATATATTGTTGCAACTGGATTCTTTAAAATATGTCCAGTTTCATGTGCCCAACGAAAAAGGACTTCATGAAACGTATTTGATAAGCTAAACTTGCAGGTTTTAAGTTTGAGTTTGATTTAGATTAAATGTGAAAAGATGTACTTACACTAAAGGGGGCTTTTCTTCAATAAGATTTGAATAATGATCTTTAATAATCGGGCGCTTTTCTTGAATAAGGAAGCGCCCATTCTCTATTTAACGTGGATTTGTTTTTCGGAAAATCCCTTAATCCACCTTTTCGAGGGGATGGGCAAAAACACCCTATTTCTAATTTATTAGACAACGACATTTAAGGTTCTGGTGCAAAAACTTCAGGACAATTGCAACGAATCTATAAATCTTGGATATACTGATACTATGACTCTACAAAAGGTGTGTGATCAATATGGAAAAGGAAAATGTATTCAAATGGAAGTATTACCAGCCTGAGATGATCCTTCTTACAGTGAGATGGTACCTACGGTATAATCTCAGCTTTCGTGATTTGGTGGAAATGATGGAGGAACGGGGCTTATCCATTTCTCATACAACGATTATGCGTTGGGTTCATCAATTGTTATACCGTTTTCTCGTATCATATCTAAGGCTAACGCCATATATCGAGTATTCCATACTACAATTGCATTCACAATCAGACCTAATGCTCCCAGTTGATCTTCTTGACCTTCACGATAATTTTGATATACAGAACCTTTCTTTCCATACATCACCGCTCTTGCCAGACTATGACGGGATTCGCCTCGATTTAGTTGTGTTAAAATTTTACGTCGGTATGCTGGATCTGTAATAAAAAGAAGGTTATGTTTCGTTTTAAAAATTCTTCCGAACTCACCAATTGATCTACCTAACATAGTTGGTTTCCCTCCGCGTTGTAAAGCTTTAATCAACTGTGTTGGATTTACCGTTCCGAGTTGAAGCGAACCAGCTATCCTCATAAAATCATCCCAATAACGAAGAATCAGATCTATACGAATTTTATTTTTTGAAATTGCATTCAAATTGCCTTAATCCGCATTTCCATCTATTCTCCAAAATCTAGATGAGCCGATATCTGCTATTTTGGGGCTAAACTGATATCCTAAAAGGGCAAATAAACCAAATATAATATCGCTATACCCAGCGGTATCTGTCATAATTTCCTTTGGTTGTAACTCAGTAGATTGCTCTAAAACAAGTTCTAGTAGTCGTAAAGAATCTCTGATTGTACCAGGAATAACAATACCATGTAATCCAGTAAACTGGTCACTTGTATAATTGTAATAGGTTACGCCGCGTCCTACCCCAAAATACTTTGGATTTGGACCCGAATGCACAGCTTTGTCAGGTGTAATAAATCGAAGACCATCAGCGGACGATACCTCACCACGTCCTAATAGTTGCGTTAGTCCCATTTTTGAGTGATAGGAAACTAATGCATTGTTGGCTTGTGTAATTGTTTCAGCACGAAAATAGTTTTGTTCTACCCATGTAAGCCGATCGTATTCGAGAGCCGGTATTCTTGCCTGTGTCACAGGTTCGAGTCCTATGTTACAAGCTCGAGAAATGAGGACGGCACATATACTTATAGAAAGATCCTTTACCCTAGAATTTCCTTCACTAATATGAGTAAATGCATCCAGAAAAGGAATCCAATGATGCAATTCAAGAATAAGCTCCGGTAAATCTGTATGTGGCATAAGGGAGTGGACTTGTTTTCACAGCTTTTTTAATGATTTTGGTTCCTCAAGTCTTTCTAGTGGAGAAAGAACGATTCTATTATTTTCTATGCGAACATCGTTATTTCCCTCCAAATTCCCCTCAGCTTTTCGATAGGTTTCATCTAATTTAGTAGTTAGGAGTTGTAAAGTTTGTTTTGCTGATGAAGACCAACCTAGTGTCCTTAGTATATGTGGTTTGATAGATTCCCAATCCTCACCTTGTAAGAGTTGCGCTCTAGGATCACAATACCTTTCACTGGGATCTGTAAAAATATCATGCCTTTTCAATGCTTCAGTGAATTGTTCAATCGTCCAAAATGTATAAGCACAACGGTCTATTCTGTGGTTTGTTCCTTTCAAAATCAGGTTTTTCCACGAAGCAGACATGCCCTGTAGTGGTGCACCAATATATTTATTTCTTCCAGATTTATTTTCGCTCTCAGCAAGAAAGTTCCATGCTTGTAATGCATGTTGGCCAGAAGGCGTAGATTGAAAATGTAATACAGACAACAATTTAGGAAGAACCCTTCGTATAGTTGAATAATTTTTAAATAATTCTTTGTAAGGTACTGTCATATCTGGGGGTTGTGTCAAATGATTTACCGTTTCTAGAGATGCCTTTACTATTTCCTTTGGATATGTTGTAAATATGGTTTTACGTATATCTGTATCTGAAATATTTTCATCAAGTAAAAGGGCACAAATATCTCGCAGTTTCCTTGCGGCTGCATCCAGATCCTTAATCGTTCGAAGTCTTTTATGTGTCCCTTTATTATTAGATTTTCTAAACATATCACTAAAAAGAAGTTCCATTCCTTCAATTACATCGTCTTTTGCACGGACAGTGAACACAATAGCAAATGAAACAAGGGTAGCTATACGCCTCTCATCGTTCATACGCGCTATTGTTTGAGCCCTAGCCATTGAGGCATAGCGAGATAATGCTAAGATTCTCCCCATTGGAATACCGGCTATATTCCATTCAATAGATCCTATCTCACAAAAATTTTCGTAACGCTCAATCGTTTTGAGTAATCCTGTTACAGTTATACGAGTCGGAGGTTTTCTTAAAATATCCAGAGTAGTTCTTTTATTTGTAGCTGAATCAGAAACCAAAAAGTTTTCTAATGTTTCTCGTTGTTGATGATTCGGAAGACTGACCAGTTTTCTCCAAAGACGTGTATTTGCTCTGTCTCTTATTTGTGCAATCAATCTTTCTATTACAGTAACACCAGGTAATAGAATCTTATTTTCTACACATTTTGCTGTAGCTAAATCAAACAGAACGCTTGGACGTTCTGCTGAAACCCAAGCACGCGTATATAACCAACGTAATAACCTCCAATGATGTGGTTGTTCTGTAAAGTCTTGATAACCATAAATTTGCTTAATTTCTTGTGCATGATTACGAGTTGTTCTTTCATTTTTATATAAAGCTAACATGTTTTCATTTATATCAAGTTGTTCGGAGACATATAAAGATACATTTTTGGGTACATCAGTTGGATGAAATAAGAAAGTTCCTAAAAATCTTACAGTTCCTAATTGGATAGCAAAACCCAATTGATTATGCATGCCGCGCATTTAAAAAATAATAGAACGATCTTGATCATCGAACCAGAAGTATTTATTTAATTGTTCAGGTGTTGGGTTCTTGGAAAATTTTCCATAATTAGCTTTCTGTTCACGAGTCAAAAATTCAACAGGCATGATATCCCCCCTATCAAAAACGACGGTTTTTGATAATTATGTTTTTTATAAATGATAAGATTGTGACTTTCTTTTTTATTTGTCGTAATCATTTCATAAATTTTTTTCGTTATATAAATATAGAGGATTCCGTAATAGATAGCCCCTACATGAGTTAATTCTGATATAACTTCAGATACGGAGTAATAACTGAACATAGATTTTGTTATGAGTTTTTGAACACATTTAAATCTTAGTAACCTTGAAAATAGTTTATATTTTTATGTGTCCAGAAAATAGTGACTTTCCGGACGGTGTTAAAGTTTATTTTTTACTTTTCTTAGCTTTTATTTCCTCCAAAATCAAAAATGATACAGCCAATGGGAATAACTATTGATTGTATTAATCTAAGCTTTTTTATGTTTTTTGACTATTTTTTCACCTTCATTTTTATAAGCCTCGAAAAATAATCATAATATATAGTTCTGATGCGATAATTGGACATTATAATACGTGGTGACATAAAGAGAGATATGAGCAAGAGTTCCTTTTCAAAAACTACTTATAAGCATATTAGGTCTTTGTACTCGAACTTAATTATATTAGTTTTAATACAAAATGGAACAAACGAAACGTTTACCTTGTCTATATATTGAATCAAGTATAACAAGCGAGGGAAAGTTTGTATGTATATTCAAATAAGTTTGAGGTGTCAAGATGGAACATAAGGTTATGGAAAATTGTAATCATGATGAAATTGATTATATTATAAAAAAACATTGGCAAGATGTATGGAATTATTCATTTATTATTACGAAAGACACACATTTATCGGATGATATAACACAAGATGTATTTATAAAAGTATTTAAAAATTGGCATTCATTTCGAAATGAATCATCTGTTAAAACATGGTTATTAAAAATCACAAGGAATACCGCACTAAATCATTTGAAATCTTCCTATTTTAAGAGGGTTTCTTTAGTAGGATTTTTTAGGGATGATAAGGAGTATCCTTCAGCAGAAGAAGAATTTTTTAACAAAGAGGACATAGATGGAATTTGGAATATTGTACTAAATCTACCAAAAAAACATCGTGAAGTATTAATATTAGATGCTAAATATGAACTATCTTATGATGAAATAGCCGAAACATTAGGAGTGTCTATTGGAACAGTGAAATCTCGGCTACACCGAGCTCGTGTACGAGTTTCAAAAGTATTAGGGGAGGATAAAAATTATGAACAATGATAGAAAGCCTGGTTGGTATAAAGAATTAAAAAATGGACCAATGAAACAGCGTAAAGATGAAGAAGAATTTATTTATAAAATAAAGCAATCCATAAACCAAAATCAAGAGGTAGATGCCCCTAAATATAGAAGAATGTTTCCTAAAAAAACACTAACTATTACAGTTGCTCTCGCTTGTGTTTTTATCTTGTTTGCTATTCAACCACTTTGGTTTGATAAAAATAAACCACCTGTACAAAGCAGTACTCAAATTGAGGTTAAAACAAAGGATGAATCTTATCAAGATCCATCACTAAAACAATTTATGAGTGAATTATATCAGAGCACAAATTATAAAAATAAGAATGATTTATATAAAGCATTAAATGATGAGTTTGTTTTTAAGGGGAGAAAGTATAATAAGGATGAATGGAAGATTGATGAAGATATTTTTCATGATCTGCAAGTCGCTCTTACAATGGGGGGAGAATTTGTCAATGCTACTAAAACATTATATAAAATACCAAGTGGTTTGACAGAAAGTAATCAAACAAAACAGGGACATTATATATATGCGACTGTTACTGGAAAAGAAACAAAAATTTTAGCCGAACCAAAACCTGAAGCCGAAGTTTTATATCATGTATCTAACGAAATAGTAAAAGCTTGGATTCCAAAAAAAGTGAAGAATGATGGATATATAAAAATAACTACAATTAATGGTAATACAGGTTATGTGAAAAAAGATTATATTTTAAGTGACATTGAGTATTCTTTCATTTTTGAAAAAGGTAATGATGGCATGTGGAAAATAAAGAGTATAGATTCTATATGGTAAAAGAGGCAGGTTCATTTTATAGAACCTGCCTTTTATTATTTATTCTCTTTTTGGAGATTATCCCAAACTTTTAATATTTCTGCTGCAACAACAGCTGCACTATTTGTTTTAGAATCACCACCAGGAATAATAACAGAAATAGCAATTTGCGGATCCTTGGTAGGAGCATATGCAATGAAAAGAGAGTGATTTATAACTCTTCCTTGTTCGTTTGGAGAACCTGTTATTCCTGTTTTACCAGCAACGTCAAATGGCAAGTTTTTAATTTCTTGTATATTATGACTCATTCCATTTTGTAAGATGCTCCAAAAACTTGAAGGATAACGATTTGAACTTTCTAAGATTGGTTTAAATTCTTTCTTTCTTTTACCATCATTATCAATAATAGCATTTACGATTTGAGGTTTGTATTTTTCCCCTTTCCTTGCAAGAGTTGCTGCGTATTGAGCGAGTTGGAGAGGAGTATGTACTTCGTTTCCTCCCCAAGAGGCATTTAATAAAGCAGAAATCCCATTTTCAAACTTACTAGATGGATGTAATTGATATTGTCCTTCTTCTTCAAAGGGTAAATCAATGCCAGTTTTAGAACGCAGACCGAATTGTTTTAAATAATCTGTCCAGATAGTGGCTACTTTTTCTATATTCCCATTATTTTGGTTGAATAAGGGAAGCGCTACTTTTGCTGTCATAAATGTATTGGATGAATTAATGATAGCTTGACTCGGTGTAATTTCACCGGTTGGAGTCCCAGCTGCATTAGTAATATTATTTTGATCATCATACCGAAAATTACCTGTATCTAAATATGTATCTGCAGGTTGAAAAAGCTTTTCATTTAATCCGATTAAAATCGTAAGGGGCTTTATTGTTGACGCCATATTTACATAGGATGCACTATATTTTAATTTTTGGATTGTTTTATTTTGAGAAAGTACTTTTATCTTTTCTTTTTCTGGCGATGATACATGTGTGCTAAGTACGTTTGGATCAAAAGCTGGCGAGTTAGCCATAGTTAATATTTCTCCTGTTTTTACATCCATTACTACAGCATAACCACTGTTAGCATCAGGTATATTTTTAATGTTAGATCTTAGTACCTCTTCTGTTTTATGTTGTAGTTTATAATCTAATGCTAAATGAATATCCTTTCCTTTTTGTGCTTTTTGGATGTCCCAAGATAATTTTTTATTGTTTATTTGAAATATAAGAGTTTTTCCTGATGTACCTTTTAAATCGCTTTCATACTGAAGCTCAATTCCATTCCTCCCGGCAGAAACATCATTAGAATAAGTGTTTAAATCTGTATACCCAATAACCTGTGATGCAATTTCATGTTGTGGGTAAAATCGTATCCATTCGTTTTTTACTATTATATTTTTGTTTTTATTTTTGTCGAAAAATTCAAACTCACTATCATTTAAGTTTGAATATAACAGTATTTCATTTTTATCCTGTTTTTTACAAGAATTTTGTAATTCTAACTGTACATTTTCCAAAGAAATATCATGATGAAATTCTGATGAAAATTGTTTTAAAAAGCTTAATAAGTTCTTTATATCTAGTTTATTTGAACAATTATCATTGTAAGTATAATACAAGGATTTGACCTCTTTATTTGTAGCAAGTATTACCCCATTTTGATCAAGAATTTTACCTCTTTCAGCTAAAGAAGTATTGATAGTAACCGAAATGAAATTTATTTTAAATAAAATTATCAAAACAATACTAATAATGATAACGATCGCTAAATATATCCGTTTCTTTTGTTTTGTAAGAATCATAAAATCCTCCCTTTTCGAACTCCACTTAATCTTAAAGTTATTTTTTTTTTTTGTAAATGTGGAACTATTTCATTACTTACATTGTCTATTAAGTGTTACAACATTTTTTAGTTAATATGTTAAGAAAGGAATAATCATTATGAAATATAGTTTTAAAAGTAGGTATATGTATAACTGTTTTAGAAGTAAATCAATTTACCAGTGTAGCAATTCCAGTGAAAACTGTAGAAAAAATAGAGCAGGCTTCCAATATAAATCAAGCGAAGGATGTTTCTATCTCACAAATGCATCCATAGGGGTATAGATGCATTATACCGATTGAATAAACTATTATTTTTATGTTTTTCACCGTATTTAATTGATAAGTTTTGGCTAATGCAAGAACTCCGTTTAAATTAGTCATTTTCAACCGGAATGGAAAGCATGTAACAAATAAATAGTGAAACAACAGCAGGAAACGCATTAAAGATACAAATGGAGGATATATGAAAAAGCAAAAAGAAAAGAAAAAGTCACCATATATACCTCTCCGATTAAACATTTTGTTTGTTTGTATATTTTTATTATTTTCAGCTATTATTGTTCAGCTAGGAAAAGTACAAATTGTTGATGGAGAGACTTATAAAAATGAAGTGGAAAAAAATAATAATAAAACAATAAGTCTTCCAGTACCTCGTGGGAAGATTTTTGATCGAGAAGGGAAACCAGTTGTTGATAATCGCCCCCTTCGTTCTATTACGTATACAAGATTAAAGGGTATAAAACTTGAGGATATTTTAAAAACGGCGAAAGATTTAGCAAATGTACTTGAAATCCCGGAAGAAGACATAAATAAGTTAACTGAGATAGATAAAAAAGATTTCTGGATGCAATTAAATAAGAAGCAAGCCCAAGCAAAAGTTACTAAACAAGATGAAGAAAATCTGAGAAAGAAGGGCATAGAAGGGAAAGAGTTAGACCAGAAAATTGAAGAGTTAAGACGAAATCGTATTACAGAAGAAGAATTAGCAGAATTAACGCCGCAAGATTTAAAAGTGTTAGCGATTAAAAGTAAGATGAGTTCTGGTTATCAAATGACTCCCCAAATAATTAAAAGAGATGCGACAGAACAGGAGTATACAAGAATAAGCGAAAACTTAGCAAATTTTCCAGGTGTAGACGCAATAGTTGACTGGGAGCGTAATTATGTAAATGGTGATTTATTTCGTTCTGTATTAGGGAGTATAACAAGCACGGCAGAAGGATTGCCTAAAGAACACTTAGATTCTTATTTAGTGCGTGGATACAATCGTAATGATCGTGTTGGAAAAAGTTATATTGAACAAAGATATGAAGATGTATTACATGGTACAAAAGAAGAAGTGAAAAATATTACTGATAGATCAGGGAATATTATTAAAACAGAAACAGTGTCGAAAGGGAAAAGTGGTAATAATTTAACATTAACAATTGATATGGAATTGCAAAAGAAGGTGGAAGAAAGTATAGAAAAAAATTTAAGAGCTTTTAAAGGTTCAGAACCATTAATGGATCGTGCTTTTGTGGTTATGATGAATCCAAAAAATGGGCAGATTTTATCTATGGCTGGTAAGAAGTTTGTGGAAAAAGATGGGGATGTAGAAATGGAAGATTTTGCATTAGGTAACATGGTAACTTCTTATGAGTTAGGATCAGCTGTAAAAGGTGCCACCTTATTAACTGGATACCAAACAGGAGCTATAAAGCCAGGAGATGAATTTTATGATGCACCTATGAAATTTAAAGGTACGCAAGCTAAAAAGTCATGGAATGTATCTGGTTTTGGGAACATTAATGATTTAAGAGCTTTACAAGTATCATCGAATGTATATATGTTCCATACAGCGTTACAAATAGCTGGGGTTAATTATGTACCGAATGGTACATTGGATATCAAACAAGATGCATTTGACACAATGCGTTATTATTTTAAACAATTTGGTTTAGGAGTTCCGACAGGGATTAATTTACCGAATGAAACAATAGGACAAACAAGACAGAAAGATACTCAGCCTGGATTTTTACTGGATTTCTCCATAGGTCAGTATGATACGTATACGCCACTTCAATTGGCACAATATATTTCTACAATTGCAAATGATGGATATAGAATGCAGCCACAGATTGTACAAGAAATACGTGAACAAACAGTAAAAAAAGAAGATATTGGTAAAGTAGTTCAATCTATAGAACCTGTTGTATTAAATCGAGTTGATGTGAAGACAGAATACATTGAACGAGTAAAAGAAGGTTTTAGATGGGTATTTCAAGAAGGTGATGGAACTGGTGTAAGGTATTTCAAACAAGCTTCATATAAACCAGCTGGTAAAACTGGAACAGCTCAAACGGTATATGGGGGGGAGAATCCAATTGGTAGGAATGGAAAAGGTGAACGCATTGAGTGTTACAATTTAACATTGGTTGGATATGCTCCATATGATAATCCAGAAGTAGCTTTTTCTGTAGTGGTCCCATGGGTTCATAATGATAAAGGTGGTATTAACTCATTAATTGGAAAAGATATCTTAGACGCATACTTTGATTTGAAAAAGCAACGTATAAATGGTGAAACTAGCAATACCGATAGCTCTAATCAGAAACAGTAAAATTTTTGCATATTTCTACCTAGTAAAGATATTGATTATCCAGATTTAAGAGATCCTGTTTAGATCAAAATCTTTACGGACAGGAGAATAAAAGACAGTAGATTTAATGCGTGGAATAGCAGCTATTAGAGTTGTTATTTCACATTTTTTTGATAATACCTTTTCTAACAAACTATATAAAATTAGCATATCTTAGATTTTTATGGGCCAGTGAAGAGCCAATAAGGATATTATTTTTTATATTTTATTACCGTTTCTGTTCCGTTACTATACAAATCCCAGATTCTACTTTATCTTAAATTTAATTTTTTTTTGTAAATGTGGAACAAATTTATTACTTAGATTGTCTATTAAGTGTAATCCTAAAAATTAGTGCCCAAATTAGATACAATGTATCCCGTTTGACATCTATTTTAAGTATTGCAAAATATGAAAGGACTGATCATTTTGAAAAGTACAAGGATGTTAAAAATAGGGATGTGTGTTGGAATACTAAGTTTAAGTCTTGCAAGTGTAAAACTTTTTACAGGTGAACCGTTGCAGGTGGAAGCAAAAGAAAAAGCAGAGAAAACTAAACATGCAAAACATGCGACTCATCGAGAGTTCGCGCAACTCGAGAAAAAGTTTGACGCTCGACTGGGTGTCTATGCTATCGACACCGGGACAAACCAGACAGTAACTTATCGACCTAATGAACGGTTTGCTTACGCATCTACCTACAAAGCTCTGGCTGCAGGAGCAGTGCTACAGCAAAATTCAATTGACAAACTCGATGAAGTTATCACCTATACAAAAGATGACCTAGTCGAGTATTCACCAATTACAGAGAAACACGTGGATACCGGTATGACTCTTGGAGAAATTGCGGAGGCTGCTATTCGTTACAGTGATAACACTGCGGGGAACCTTTTATTCAAGAAACTAGACGGACCTAAAGGATTTGAAAAAGCGCTTAGACAGATTGGTGATAAGGTTACCATGGCTGATCGCTTTGAGACAGATTTGAACGAAGCTATTCCGGGAGACATTCGTGATACAAGTACAGCAAAAACACTTGCTACCGATCTTAAGGCTTTCACGGTCGGAAATGCGCTCCCAACTGACAAACGTAAAACCCTTACGGATTGGATGCATGGAAACGCTACAGGGGACAAACTCATCCGCGCTGGCGTACCAAAAGATTGGGAAGTCGGTGATAAATCTGGAGCCGGAAGCTACGGAACACGAAATGACATTGCCATCGTTTGGCCACCGAATAGAGCACCCATTATCATCGCAATTCTGTCCAGCCGAGATAAGGAAGATGCTACCTATGATAATGAACTAATCGCGCAGGCTGCCAAGGTTACAATCAATGCTCTCAAGTGAGGGCATTGATTGTACCTCAGCTTTCTGATTCCCTATATTTAATACCATCTATAGGATAAAACTAGAAGCCGATTCTTTTTTATATTAAAAGAATCGGTTTTTTTACATTCTTATCATTACGATTATGCTAACAAGAACTATTATATTAGACGGGTGGTCCAAATCATTGGATACTTACCCTTACCTCAAATTAAAGGATGATATAGCAAGAATCCCACTTTCTCGTTAAGTAGATACGGGAAGCATTACGTACGGTACCCTCTGATAAGAACTAATTTAAAGGGAGTCTGTCCTGTAGGAAACCATCTATTTCATACTGTAGTTGTATTAGAATGGCCAGAAAGTAAGTTAACAGTTTCAATACAAAGACGAATGTTATTACTTAATATATCCCTGTGCCGTTTCTGTTCCGTTACTACACAAACCCCTAATATCAGTATGTCCGAGTTTAAGAGATTTTTTGCACCAGAACCAATAAATTGATGTCCTCGTCAAATTTCTCCAAAACTTAAATCTAATAATCTCTTAAAATTTCTTTTACATTCTATAAAGTAGTATAATTAGATATACTTATGAACAAAGGAGGGATACAATGATCGTTTACGGAAAAATCAAGCATGGAAGAGACGATATAGCTTATAGCGTTGAGCTTCCATATGAGGACATCACTCAAAGTGCAATGCCAATTGAAGAATCTACTGTGTTAATCGTAGATGCTATAAATAAGAAGTATGGAACAAACTTCCCGTACTCAATATTTATGACGGTTGAATTTAAGAAATAAAACAAGGCACTCCTTAGAGTACTTTTTTTTGCTCACTCTACTACAATCACCTGAGGAGGTATCGCCAGCCCAGTATTTTGGAAATTTACCACGCTAAGGGATTTTTAATTGTGTTGCATTCAAAAACAGTACATTTTGGGGTATTTCTTTTTGTTAGCTTGATGGCGATGGGGTACGGAAACGATTCGTGTAAAAACTGCAATAGGATAAAAACGTGGCTCAGATATGGAAAATTACATATTTGCCACGTTTTCTACTTTTAAAAGATTAATTAGACCTAGAAGGCAAAGTAGATATAAGAAATGGATACTTCAGTACAACTGATTTATCTACGAGACAAAAAAAGATATATTAAATAGAATGATCAAACTTTTTTTAACACCTACATTCGTATCTATCCAAATAAGGAACAAAAAATATTAATTGTTAAAACCATTGGGTGCAATCGCTTTGTATTCAATTTCTTATTGAGCGAATGGAGTAGTTTATTTAAAGAAGAAAATCAAAATTGCATAGCCTACAAAAAAGAAAGCAAACTAAAATCGAGGGTGCTGATAACGAAAAATACTACTACGCTATCTTTATATAGCGTAGTTACTATAGTTGGCATCCTTGAAAGAATAACCAAATCAAACTACAAGGGTGGTGAAAAAATGGCTAAAAATAAGAATAATCAATTTAAAAATAATAAAAATGCTGTATCAAAAGCAGATGTAGAATTTGCGGGAGAAAACGGACTTGAAAAAATAGCATTAAGAGCCCAAAAAAAATCAAAATAAGTAAACGATATGGGGCAGTAAATCTGTCCTTTTGTCCCTCAAAATTAACATAGTTCTTCAAAAAATATAAGCATCTTTTGTTAGCATAAAACCAATGTATTGCAAAAACTTGAAAGTCCCCTCAGAAAAATTCTGAAGGGACTTTCCATTCACATAATTAGTGTTATCGTAAGTCAAGGTTATCGTTAGTTTGGATTCGACTTTTGTATAGTTGACGAAATTTGATGAAAGAGATAATTCTCCAAGGTAAGATATATCCCAGTGCTACAGTCATAAATAGTGCTGCTTCTGTTTCTGGACCTAGCCATTTTAAATAATCACGAAGTAAAAACCGGGTAATTGGAGAACTAAAAGAAATTATAAGACACCCAATAAAATCATTTCGCGGGGAAAATGTTCAACAAACTTACATTGCATCCTATGGTTTATATGGAGATAGAAGCCATGCTTTTTTAGATGAAACAAGACCAGAAAAATATTTAACCGCAACACAATTTCATGAAATGATTGGCTATACGGCGAGTTTTATGGGAGAAGAATTTTTGGATACATATCTACCAATCAAAATCGTTTCTCCTGAAGGGAAAATATACAAGTGGGGAGATCAAGAGTTACTTACAGAATTAGAAGAAAAATCAGGTCGTAGAATTAAAGGTATACAATACTTACCTCGGCAAGTACCTCTAGGTGCAATTGAAGAAGAACATGTATTAATCGTGACTGATACATCACTACAAGAAATGAGTGCACTGTGGGGGCAAGAGGTGAACCATAGGAGATTTCGTCCGAACTTAATATTCTCATTATATGAAAATATTCCTTTTGCAGAAGATACATGGTTTGGAAAATGTATACGTATAGGAGAAGTAGAATTAGAAATAGTAAGACACTGTGAACGTTGTATGATTATTACTATTGATCCTAGCACATTAACATTAGACAAAACTCTCTTAAAAACTGTTGTACAAAAAAGAAATAATCATTTTGGAGTCTATGCATCAGTTATAAAACCAGGAAAAGTGAATGTTGGCGATTCTATTAGATTGGAGTAACTTCAAGTATTTGAGCTTTCGTAACCTGGTGGAAATGGCGGAGAGGTATTTTGAAAAAGCATACAAGGTGAAATGGAAAGCACAGGAAAACAGCCATGTTATAGAGTTAGCAAAGCAAAATGGGATTAGTATAGAAAATCTTGAACAACTTAAGGTTATTGTTTAAGAACCGAATAAATATAGTGGCGGAAAACATATCTCACAATGATTACTCTAAAATTTTAAACGGTTCCATATTGGTGGTACATTTTAAAAATCAGTAACCAGACTCAATGGTTTAGATTGAAAGAAACACGTTGATACAGAAGGGCGTTTGCTCTTCTCTCAGTTACTTCATATAGCTTGATGCGCAGCTGTATAAAGCAGCATTAAGCAACTGAGAGAAGAATAAAACTTCATATACCGTATTTATAGAAATAGTATAGAGTTTTGACGAAAGGGTAACTGATGCATGGTTGCTCTTTTTATTTACTTTTAATGGGAACTTGTTTTTCGCTATGATACAATTATATTAGTTTATAATTCTGATATTAAATATGGAAAGGAGCGTTGAAAAAAAAGTGAGCTTCCCGGATGAATTTGCAATAAGAATAAAAGAATATTTAGAAGACGAGAAGGATAAAAAAATTATCAAGAACGGGCACAGAGATGTAATCTTTCAATATTTATATGAACTTGAAGTTAAGATAGGTGTTGTAAAGAATCCTAATTTTAATTTTTTTACATCTGGAAGACGTTCGCATATAGTAGTAGAAAATATTGAATTTAAAACGGAAGTAAATACTGAAAAAAATATAATTGAAATTACAAAAATTGTTGATAAAGTAGTTACTCCTCTTGATACAATTATTGTAAAGGATGGAGAATTGTTTGTTTTAGGTTGTAATGAAAAATTTACGACAGAGATCTTAGAAGGCTATCTGCGCGAAACATTTAGTGAAAAGTTAGGACTTGATTAAATTATTTTAAAGCATTCCTTATGGAGTGCTTTTTATTTTGAACATTTGAGTATGAGATAGCATTATAGGTTTTGGTGCAAAAACTTCAGGACAATTGCAAATCTTGAACATACTGATACTATTACTCTACAAAAGGTGTGTGATTAGTATGGAAAAAGAATATGTATTCAAATGGAAGCATTACCAGCCTGAGATTATCCTTCTTACAGTGAGATGGTACCTATGGTATAATCTCAGCTTTCGTGATTTGGTAGAAATGATGGAGGAACGGGGCTTATCCATTTCTCATACAACGATTATGCGTTGGGTTCATCAGTATGGTCCTGAATTGGACAAACGAATTCGTCGTCACCTCAAGCAAACCAATGACTCTTGGAGAGTCGATGAAACATATATCAAAGTTAAAGGGCAATGGATGTATCTGTACCGTGCTGTTGATTCGAAAGGAAACACAATCGATTTTCGCCTAAGTAAAACAAGAGATCAGAAGGCTGCAAAGCGTTTTTTCAAGAAAGCTTTGCGGTCTTTTCATGTTTCGCAGCCTCGCGTCATAACAGTCGATAAGAATCCGGCTTATCCTATAGCAATTGAACAGTTGAAAAAGAGAAAAGCATACCTGACGGTATGCAACTTAGACAACAAAAGTACTTGAGTAACATAGTAGAGCAAGATCATCGCTTTATAAAGAAGCGAATCCGTTCTATGCTAGGGTTCAAATCTTTTGACACAGCTACAACCATTCTTTCTGGAATAGAAGCCATGCATATGATTAAAAAAGAACAGATTGACTTACGGGACCAGTCTGTCCAAAAACAGAAAGAATTCATCCATCAATTGTTTGAGCTAACAGCATAAAATAGGATTCCGCTAGAAATATATACGCTATATTCTCTATTATTTTATCTTTGCACCAGAGCCTAAATTGTCGAGCAATCGATAATTTAGGCCTTTTTTCTATAATTTTCGCAAAATTTTTTTGACGTATTACTTTTTTCACTATAAAATAATATTCAGACAACCAAATTTAACCAAAAACATGAAAAAGGATATACCTTTCAAGCAGTTATATGCTTAGGTATGTCCTTTTTTGTAATTATAAGGGGGAAATTTCATGAGTCAATTCAAAAGAATGTTGTTTTGAAAATAATTTGATTAAAATCAACTCATAATTCTTAAAAACGGAATAACACTTCATAAATCAATTATTCGGGGGGAAGGGTTAACATGAAAGCAAAGAAACTAGTTACACTAGCAATTCCAGTTATGTTATTAGTAGGTTGCGGAACTGATAAAACAGACGCAAAACCAAAGGGAAAAGTGGAGTCTAAAGCAGAAACAAAGGATAAGTTATCAAAAGAGAAGTATCCAGTACGTATGATGAATTTATCTTCTGAGTTAACACAAAAGATTACGGTCATAACGGAAATAGCAATGGACAAAAGCAAAGATGAAAAGACTCTATATAAAGAGTTATTAAAGGAAGAATCTGAGTTACAGAAAATCATTGCTAAGTTCGATAAGATAGAACCACCTAAAGAATTTCAAGACGCACATAAAGACATCTTAAAAGCAGTAGATTGCTATAGTAGAGCATATGGACTACAGGCTGAGATTATCAAAACTGATGCTAAAGACATAGATACATCTAAAGCACAAGAGTCAAAAGACTTACTGAAGAAGGGTAACGAGTATTGGAAGACTGGTTTCCAACCTATCCAAGACGCGGCAGTAAATGGAGCAAACTCTCTTGATAATAAAACAAAGGATGAATCAAATAGTTTTGAAACCTCTGATTTTGATAATGAAACGGTACAAATATCAAAAAACGGTAATGAGTTGTTAGGAGAATGGGGTAGTTATAAAGGTTCTAAGTTCTATGTAGGTTTAGAATTCAAAGAAGATGGTACATATACCGCATATGATGATACAGGTAAAACATCGTATGAAGACAACCATATGACAGGAACATGGTTCTACAGTGCAGACAAGAAGCAAATTACATTCATCCCTAAAGAGTTTGTTAAAGACGGTAAAAAGCTAGAAGCGAAACAAATGAATGCGGTAGTAGACCATAATGTTGAGTTTTTCAGAGCAGGTTCTTTGAAAATGACAGATGGTAAAGGGAATACAATAACAGCAGAAAGACGTAAATAAACACAAATGTGGCTTTTAAATAAAGTTTAACTGTTTATAAAGTAAACGTATTATTTATCAGCATCTCACTCATCTATTTTGCGGTTAAACATTACTTTTTACTATTCACAGGTTTAAGTATACTAACTAACTTTATACTGATAGGGTACTGTAAAGTAGAGATAAGGTTTAAGTTTAAAGGTACACCTAAATTTAAGAAGTCAGTTTGGGCGGAGTCTTTTCGAAACCTATTGTTCTTTCTGTATAGCGGTGGACTTATCTCAGAAGGGGCATACTTTTACTTTCAAGTACTAAAGTCAATATTACATAAATAAAAGGGGTACAGACGAAATGAACGGTATAGGGAACTTAATTGAAAATCATGTTGAGACTTTGTTTCTTATCTTTGTAAGTATAATTGTACTGGTATTTCAAAGTATTGTCTTTGTAAGAATAGCAAGAGACCGGTTTAAAAGTAAAGATATAGAGAAGTTAAAAGAAGATAAACAGTATATTAAGAAGTTAACTATAGTATACATAGGAATTATGGTAATAGGTACTATAACAAACTTACCTTTATTCGGATTTATATTGTTAGGTTTTATGTCTAACACTATTATATTAACGTCTTTAAAGATAGAATTGTCTGATACAAAGTCAAATCAGTTGAAGACTGTAAAGAACTCAAATTTCATGTTATGGTTTGTAATAAACGCTATGCACTTAGTATTATTCTTTATTGAGGAAATAAAACTTATTAAAAGTATTTAGGGGGTAGACTTATGGATAACGATATGACTTCTTATGCTTCACTGATGAACTATATAATAATTGCATTACAACTAGCTATCTTTCTAATGGTGGTTCTTTACTTTATTAAGAAAGACTTATTAATAGCTATAATTAAGAAGATGATAAAGAAAGACATTAAGATAGAGGATATAGGTCTTTTAAATGCAGTAAGATACTTATTATTTAAAGGTATTATTATTCAAGTAACAGTTACATTGATTTTAAGCTTTATGTACGGATTATCTCAAGTAACACCTATGTATGTGAGTTTTGTAACAAACATTGTTCTTTTAGTATTTTTCTCATTTGAGTTAAACTACAAAATGGATAAGAATACTTTTAATAAAACAAAAAGAAATGTATTCTTAATACTATCATTCCTTGTCACAGTGGGGTACTTTTCAGTAGTTTTAGACTTCTTTAGTCAACTATAATTTCTAACTAAAATTGTTGCACCAGAACCCCCCATATAGCCGTTTAATAATTATTTCTGTTATCTTTATATATTTACATAGTCTTCGTTATCGGAAGTTAATTAGATCCGTCTTATAAAATAAAATAATAAAGATGATAAAGTAATAGGAATACTGTCTTTTAAAAAGTCCAGTATAGTAAAAGATATAATATGTCCTCCAGAGAATCCCATACCGATTAAAAAACCATAGAAAACTCCTAACAATACAAATAAGGGGATCCCGACTTTTAACTCATAACTCCTTTTTATTTTTCTATAAAAGAATTCTCCTAATAAACAACCTATAAGAACAGGGATACTTCCAAGTATCACATACATAATAATTGATACTCAAATTGGACCCCATGTCTCTGCAAAATTTGGTTTTTGTACATACTGTAAAACATTCACAAAAGTAGAGAAAAACATCAAGCACGCTAAATAGCTAACAGCAAATTTTTTCAACGTAATCATCCTCACGATTTCCTAATCTTGCCTTCATTATATGACAGTTACCATTGTGTAAGATAGATAAAATGTGAAATGAATATCGTATACATGTAAGGTTTACATAATATATTATTATCAGTAGTCAATAATGAATAGAATTTTCGTTATGGGGGGATTTTGATTCTTTAGGTTGATGGCGATGTGGTGCTACCCCATGCCCATCAACCTAATTTTTTAAAGTACCCAAAACGAAAATTTTATCTTTCCACAATTGTCCATGAGAGTTCAGCTCATTTTTTCCGTTTTTGGGGTATTTAATTTCGTTAGGTTGATGGCGATGGGTCTGTACCCCTATAAGGGATACAACCAATATATGTGTCAAAGAGGGGCATAGTGTGGATTGGATATCATGCTATGCCCCTCTTATTTGGTTAACTTAAAAATTTTGTAGATCTGATAGTTTTGTAAGCAAACTATCTATACTATCTGTATCCTTCTTAAAATTTTTAAGTATACGTGCCATAACATAATAATTTTCTCCGCCACGCTCAGCTACAAGAGCGTTCTTTTCATTTTCTTTTACAACTTCATTTTCTAATACAGAGTAGGCTTGTTTGTAATCACCTTTTTCAAATGCTACACAACATGTAAGCAAAGCAATTCCGTAATAATAGCCTATGGAGTCATACATGTCAAAACTACTATTCGGCATCAATTTTAATTCGTAAGAATGTATTACATCTGCAATAAGCTGTGTTACTTCTTCGGATTCGATAAACGGGGTCATACGTAAACAATGATTTCTGTTTAGTGGTGTATGAGCAAACGATTTCAATTTGCTAATCAACTTCTTTAATACTTTTTGATCGTCTTCATTTAACGTATCTATTTTAGATAATAAAATATCTCTTATCTTTTCCATTTCTAATCTCCTTCAACAATTAGTAGGATATAGCTACATTATCATTATAGCAAGGTTCTACACGCTTCCCTATGGATATGTTTTATATTTAGGGAATCTTGGCGAAGAACTAATGAATCCTTATAAGAATCGACACCGATAAATCGGCATTGTATTCATTTTAATTATGTAAAAAATACATAACTATAAATAATGGTACTGAATTCATATAAGACAAATGTCAGAGTGAAAAAATTAAAATTCATCATCCGCAATTAAATTTCCAGCATCATTATCTTTCGTCAATCTTTGTTTTAAGTAGTTTTCTTTTGTCGTCCGGTCATTTTTATGACCTACTGCAACTGCAATAACATGAGGTGCTAGTCCCTTGTAATCATATAAGTACTGTACATAAAAATGTCTAAAAAAGTGAGGAGTAATACGAATATTCTCCGTAAAGGGTAACTTTGTATCTTTTATGATCTTAGAAATATATTGTGATAGATAATTTTCTCTATAAGCAGTATGGTTCTTGGTTTGAAATGTGGTCCCGCCATTTTTATTGCCTATATCTATAGGTAATCGTCTACGGATTCGGAATGCAACGATACGATTAAAAATTTCTTTATTAATAGAAACAATCCTCTCATTATTACCTTTTGTGTCTACTGTTAAGTAATAACGTCCACGTATAGAGTCATATTCAATATGCTCCCATTTCGCATGTGCTACTTCTGCTACACGTAACCCTGTAGTAGCCAGGACCGATAATAAAGCGTAATTGATTTCATTATCCTTGTAGTAGTTTAGCAGTTGCTTCACTTCCTCATATGATAACTCACGCTTTGGTTTATGCTGTTTATTCACCGTCGTGCTTAGAATCTCCACATGAAGAGGTTCCTGAATATATTGGATTTCATATAACCATTTCAAATAGGAACGTATCACACCAAGCTTCCTACTAATCGTAGATGCTTTGTATTTTTCTTTTGATTGATAGGAGATTGCCTCCTGGGATAGCCATTTTTGATAGTTTCGGATATGACGCTTTCTTAGATTCCTCCAAACTTGGCCAACTTCATAATCTTTTACATCTTGCTGCAGAAATTCTGTACTTTGTTTGATAAAGAAGTAAAACTGGCTTAAATCGCGTGCATATAGAGTCCTGGATGCGTCCTTGATACATTTTTCCTGGTCAAAATGTGTTTGCCGGTTCAAGTAGTAATATAGAATCTCTTTATCTGAAAATTCCTCATAGGGATCCCGCCACATGTCCAACAAGCTAAGATGAATCAATTTTTCTAATATTTGTGATGAACTAATTTAACAGTTAGACTTGTTGTCTAACGGTTTTTGATTTGGTCCTATTTTTCACCTATATTAAAAATAATGATAGGGTTATTGATTTTCATTCGTATTAGAAAGTAGGTACCAATTAGCAGTGCAAGGAGGTCTAGTTTTGAAGATAACAGAAGAAAATGTTGTACAACAAATCAAAAAACGTAATGAGAAGAGCATTACGTTCATTATTCAAACATACGGAGGCTTACTCAACGCTATTATTAAAAGATATGTACATAGTAATCAGCAAGATTATGAAGAATGTTTAGATGATGTATTATTAGCAATTTGGTTTCATATCGATTCATTCGATCCAAGTAAAAATACGTTTAAACAATGGATAACAGCCATTGCTAAATATCGAGCGATTGATTATCAGCGAAAAAATATGAGAAATCAGCAACAAACTGTCAGTACGGAGATTAATGACCGTCTATATAAAGAACAAAGAAAATCAAACGATTCCTTAGACGTACAGGAATTGCTCAGTGAGCTGTCAGCAACAGAGCGTGACATTTTTGAAAAGTATTATTTAGAAGGTGTACCGTCTCGTGAAATTGCTTCCCATCTTAACGTGAAAGAGTCATGGATTCATAACAAACTGTCACGCGGACGAAAAAAGCTCAAACAGATTTTTATTTTTAAAAATGGAGTGTGAGGGCATGTCTACTTATAAAGAGTTAAATGATATTCAGTTGGATGTCACAGAATTTGAAGAGATCCTCCTAACAAAGCTAGAGGAAAAGCAGTGGGAAAAGCGTGTGAAAAGTAAGCTCCGTAAAAAAAAACAGTCAAAAAAATGGTTCGGAATCGCTGCGGCTTGCTTGCTAATCGTCGGTATTACAGTGCCACTTGGGCAATCTTCTTTAGCCAATATGCCATTTATTGCGGGATTGATTGAAAAATATATTGATGAACAGCAACCACGCGACTATTCAGCCTATAAAACGGTCATTGGGGAAACCGCAGAAAACAAATACGGTAAACTGACTTTAAATGAGGTACTAGTGGATGACAATAAATTGCTCATTAGTTCTACATTTGAGCCAGCAGAGGGCGTGAAGTTTGATTATCAAACATTTTTAATTCCACAAGTACGAATAAACGGCCGTGACTTTTCCACAACAAAAGAAGCTCAGTCAATTGAAGTGAATGATTCTATGTTTACAATCTACGGTGGTGTCGATTTAAGCGAAATGCCACAAGCTGACACACTTCAAATTGAAATTACTTATGATACATTCAACTGGGATACTGTGATTGAACAACCATGGGTATTCGACATGAAAGTGTCACAAGCTCAGTTAATGAAAGAGAAGCAGACGTTTGATCTAAATGAAACGATTGTTTTACATGATGGCAACAAAGTAACTGTTACAAAAGTTGTTTACACACCGATTTCCACAACGATTTATTATGATGTGACACAAAGTACAAATGAAGAAATCTATTTTAAAATCGAATCAGAATCTGGAGAAGCGTGGACATTTAAAGAGGCATTTGTATCGAATGAAGCTGGAGACATTTCTATTAGTAGATTTGATGCAATTAATCTAGCAGTGGGAAAGTATTCACTCGTACCGTATTCTGGTGAAGAGAATAAAGTAATCGGACCATCTATCTCAATTCAATAACTTATCTAAGCTGCTAAATCGAAGTATTACTCAGTGGTCGATTTTTAAACGTGCAGCTTGGACTCGGAAAGAATAATGATAAAACATACGGTACTATCTGCCTTGAAACCGTTGAAAAAGGGGATTTGTGCTTGCGAGATCTCGGTTACTTTGATTTAGGCGATTTACAAGCGATTCATGATAAAGGGGCTTACTACATCTCTCGGTTGAAGCTGAATACACGCATTTATATCAAGAATACAGAGCCAGAATACTTCAAAAATTGGACATTAAAAAAACAAACGGAATACATCCAGCTCGATATGGCACACATGATGACGGAGCTAGCATCTGGTAAAACGATTGAAATTCCCGATGCGTACATTAGTCAAAGTCAGAAGCTCCTACACGTGTCATTGATGGGTTATGAAAACCTGGTATATAGAGAGTTTTATTTTTGTAATTTTAAGAAAAATGATACAATAAAAGATAAAATATTTGATTATACATACTGAAGAGGGGATGACTTCATGCTTTTAAAAGAAGAGATACGAGTGGTAGTTGGCGCTGGAGGATACAATAATAATCCCGAGTGGATACAAACAGAAGAAACAGAACTAAATTTGTTAAAACGAGGTAATTGGGAGAAAAAGTTTTCACCTGATACGGTAACAGCTATTTTAGCTGAACATGTATGGGAGCACTTAACCTATGAAGAAGGGAAAGAAGCTGCAAAAATATGTTTTGATTTTCTAAAACCTGGTGGTTATATTCGTTGTGCTGTTCCCGATGGTTTTTTCCCAGATGAAGAATATCAAAGTGGAGTACAAGTAGGCGGACCTGGACCTAAGGATCATCCAGCAGCAAGTCATAAAATTGTACATAACTTTAAAACCATAACTTCTATGTTTAAAGAAGCCGGTTTCAAGGTGAAGATTTTGGAATATTGTGATGAAAAAGGAGATTTTCATTTTCATAAATGGGATGAAAAACAAGGATTGATTTATAGATCTAAACGTTTTGACCATAGAAATAAAAATGGAGAGCTTGGTTTTGTTTCTCTTATAGTCGATGCTATAAAACCAGAAAAATAATATCAACTGCTAAGGAATTAAGGGTTTATAAGAGGAAGTTGGCTATGATTATGTTAACCTTTTACAATTCGCTTCCGCAAACGTGAATTATGTTAACTGGGAAGGAAAACGTTTAGTAGGAGAGTATAATGACAATTTATTATTTTACGTTTGAGGCTATACCATGTTCAGATAATCCAGAAAAAGATAGCTGTGAAGGTGCATTTATAAATTGTTGGATTGACTCAATAGATGTGAACTCAGCATTAACTAAAGCGAATAACTATATTAACGATGAAGGCTGGGACGTAATAAGTATTGAAGATCAATTTATTGCAAACCGAAAGCAGTACGAAGGGGATTATAAATTAAAGGAATCACTTGAATGTTTTGATCAAGCTATGAGCGATGGAATCGTTGTAATCTTTTACACTTGGTCTTATGATGATTAGATTTAACTTTGTAAGCTAACGGGTCCAATGTTTTAAGCGTAATATATTTACTTACGCTGATTATGTGAATGAAAAGCCCCTTCAGATTTTTTCTGAAGGGGCTTTTCTAGGTTTCTAGATAGATTGAACACCGATAAGTGGGGTTATGTTAACCTCACATGAATATGATATACAACAAAAATCTTACTTAATAAGAACGTAATAGGAGAGGAAACCTAACCCAAATAAGCATTTAGGAGGAAGGAAATAATGCGACAGTTTATTTGGATGTTAGTGTTGGTTATAACAATTGTTATAAGTCCGAATCAAATTCAAGCAGATTCTTCATCGTCTTTACCATGCAGTTTAATATTAGAACGAGTCAATAAAGAGGATAAGAATGCAAAAGGAGTAGCATTGGTGTACAAGGTGAAGCTGACACCGAGTTTCCCACGAACAAGTATAAGTATTCATGCTCTTCACTTACCTGATCCAAGTACTTTGGGTGATTATGACATGTATGAAGGATTTGCTTTTATTCCAGATGAAATCAGTTGGCGCTTTACATTGTATCCCTCTGTTGAAGAGGGCGGCCCCACATGGGCAGGAAGAATTGACATTATTACAGCTGAAATGAAAGGTGTTCAAATCCAAGTCCGTCCTTCCAATTCAAAGACAGAAAAATTAGGACGGCCAATCCTGACAAATAGCATAAAATACTGTAAATGATTTTTTTGAAAATATTGTAGGTACAACTTTAGCTACCGGGAATTATGTGAAAAAGGCTAGCGTGGAACTAGTTTTTTCGCTTTTTTTCATCAATGTTCTAACCTCTTTATTTATCATATTTTGAATGTATACTTTTGTTAGTTATTTTTAGAGAAAAAGGGGTAAGCACGATAAAATCAATGAAATGAATATAAACAAATATACTAAAGTTTACTTTCGTTATTAATGGAACATGTAACAGTCAAATACCCTCACCAAAACAGAACTGAGCATGTATGTACCAGGAGCATATATTGCTGTAATGGAGTACACATTCAAAGATGGAAAAAAAGAATATCGCTCATTCATGATTTCAAAATAAAAAAACACTCCCTTGAGTGTTTTTTTATCTTCAGAAAGACATATTTTAGTGAGTTGTATAGCGGCCAGATAACTGTTCTTCGCTCATACGAACTAAACGTTTTGTGATTTCTCCTCCAACAGAGCCATTTGCACGTGCTGTAGTGTCTGGACCAAGTGTAACACCAAATTCACGAGCGATTTCATATTTCATTTGCTCAATAGCAGTAGCAGCAACATTTGTCAAAAGTTCATTTGAATTTTGGCTTGCACGAGTTTTCATATAAATCACCTCCTATTTGATTATGTATAGGATTCGCTTTTTTTCCATAAATATGTATACATAAAATTGGTATATATGATGAAAGGACTATCGTGTATGAACAGCACCTTCTTGACTATGAATACATTGATATAGAGCATTTAGAAATGGAGGGAGATATTGATTTTCACCAGAAAAATACAATGTGTCTTTTATACCAAGAGAAAACTCTAACATCTATGTATGATGAACATCTACATTGGATTAGATATTGCTTGTGTTGCGACCATAGAGCAGAAAAACAAATATATAGTCTATTTATATACTAGTGAGGGAGGAATTTGTATGTTTCAACATAAAGCAGGAGGATTTTTTGAATTTGAAGACAAGTTCCCAGTAGAATTATTAGAAAGAGGACATGATTGGTCGGACCTAAACGATTGGATACTTTCTATTGAAACAGAATACTCGAAGAATGAGAAGAGGTTAGTAATTGCTTAATCCCATGCTTTATAGTAGTATTTTGTGTTGCATCGAATTATCATAAAAAAGACCTGATGAGGTATTACTCTCAGGTCTTTTTTGTTTAATATCTTCTAAAAAATCATCCAGTATGTCCATGTGTGTATTGAATAATATCAGTAGTATTTTGAGTCTCTTGTGAAGTTGGAGAACCAAAAGTTAAAGTTAAAGCAGTTACAATTCCAAATAGGCCAAATATTACTTTTTTCATTTTAATGCCTCCTTCTCAAAGAGTTTTTCTCTAGCCTTGCTGCTTAAATAAAAATATTGACTTGCTTTTGAGTGGTTATCCTCATGATAAAACTTTATGGCTAATTTTTCATTGTACTCATGAATATATTCATGAAGTTCTTCTCTTTCAAAATAGGTTAATCCCTCAATAACGACCTGTTCTAATTCTTTTGTTGAAACATTATTATTTAGATTTTTTAAGATATTGAAATGAAGTATATAACCTTCATTATTTAACCCATGGCAAATCGATAAACCTTTTTCAATAAGTTCAGCAGCTATTTGTGTTTCTCCTAATTTAGAATGCTCCCTAGCTTCAATGAAAATTGCTTTATAGTTACTTGGCATTTTTTGATTCACTTCAGATAAATAACGAATAGCTAAACTAGATAAGTTCTGAGTTGCATACATGAATCCAAGGTTATGACGGACAATCATAGTGAAATGTTCTTCGTTTTTCTTTTGGAATGATTCTATTGCAGTAATATAATGTTCTTCAGCTAGTTCAAATTCTTTTAATTGAGTATAAGCTAATCCATAGAGGTTATTACAAAAAGCAACTTTCATTTCGTATCCGCTGCCATTATTAGAAAATATGTCTTTTGATTTTTGTAAATAGTTTATTGTGATAATGGGTTTTTGTATATGGCAGTAGAATATCGCTAACTCATAATAGAATTCTGCACTCTCAATCTCATCCGGTATTTTCTTTAATAACAATTCTGCTTTATCGTAATGTTTTTTAGCTAAAGTGTGATTACCGGTTATGTTAGAATGAATGGCTTTAAAGAAATGCAAAAAGTACGATAAAAAATTATCAGTTGGTTCTTCAAAAGAATCTATTTTTTTAAAGCTGTCTTTTGAAATGCTTAAACTATCTATTAGGTATTGGTGTCTGAAATCAAGTAGTGAATAGTATAAAAGTAAGTTTTGATCTTCTTCTATACTATGAATCATTGTATCAATTTCAGCTTTTAGTCGCTGTGCGTTAGTAACATGCCTCGCACGAATTTCGAAATACCATTCATTTAAAAGCCTCGTAATTTGCTCATTCCCCTTCACCGAAACGTTCATAGTATCCTCCTCGTTATATTTATTCTTGTAAGAATAGGATAACAGAATTTATCTATAAGATAGAAGTTATACTATATTTCTCGATTGTTTTTTGAATATTCAGTTTTTTATTATTGAAAATAATGTCTAAAGAAAGTGGAACATGATGTGGCTTTAAAACAAAGATGAATTGTTTTGAAAAAAGTCGATTCCTTTACGTACAAGAAATCGACTTTTTAGATTGAATTTCATTTGCTCTAAGTAAAGGAAATTCAAACTTTTTTACTGTATATACGGAATAAGTTTTACTGTAAAAGTTGTTTTTTCTGCATCGCTATATACTTCAATTGTACCATCATGAATTTCCACAATACTTTTGGCAATTGCTAAGCCGAGTCCTGATCCACCTGTATATGCAGAACGTGATTTTTTAACGCGGTAGAAGCGTTCAAAAATATGTGGTAAATCTGTGCTAGGGATGGGTTGTCCATAGTTTGTAATTTCAACAGCAACCATGTATTCGTCTTAATATGCAGAAATATCAATATATTGTCCGTCATTTCCATAAGTCATTGCGTTCATTATTAAGTTTTCAAATACACGTACTAGCTTATCACCATCGGCAAGTACCATCAGTTTTTGAGATGGAAAAGAGGGTCTACATTCTATATTTGCTTCTTGAAACTGCATGCGAAATTGAACGGTTAATTGACCAAGAAGTTCGATGATATCAATGGGTCCGTTATTTAGTTGGATACCTTTATTTTGCACACGCGTATATTCAAATAAATCATTCATTAACATGTTTAAGCGAATGACTTTATCGTAAATCACTTGAATATAGTAGCGTAATTCTACTTCGTCTCTGTAATTATCATGATGAATGAGACTAACATAGCCAACGATTGAAGTTAAAGGTGTCCGCAAGTCATGAGATACATTCGTAATCAGTTCGCTTTTTGCTTGCTCTGTTTGACGCTCTTCTTCAACAGAAACCTTTAATTGTTCCACAATTTGATTAACCCCAGTTGCTAAGTCTTCTAAGTAATCATGTTGTAAAATAGAGATTTTATGATTGAAATTTCCATTCGCAATGTAACGGATTTCTTCAATCATTTGTTTTATACACGCTTCATAGTATAATTTCTTTTCGTGAAGATAGAAGATATATACATAGAATGAAAAAATAGAAAACAAAAATAAATAGGACAGCATGATAGTCCAAAGAGATTCTTTTAAACCGTTGTATTTTTGGTAACCGACGATTCTTACAAATTCTTCACCTAATGCCGTCAATGTAAGGGAACTGTCAATGACACTCGTAATTAGCCGGTATACTACAACCTCAGTAATGGGTGTTAGTAAAATGGCTAACAGGAGCCAAAAAGTAATCTTCCATTTTGGAATTGCTTTTAATATATCAAACGTTTCATTTCTCAATTTTATAACCTACTCCCCAAACAGTATGGATGAGTTTTTCTCCAGTTGTTCCTGTTTCAAGCTTATCTCTCAAGTTACTAATATGGACCATCACCGTTTTATTAGATCCATATCCATCTTCATCCCAAACGCGTTCAAATATTTCTTCTGAACTAAATACTCTACCAGTATTGCTTGCAAGCAAATATAAAATATCAAATTCAATGGATGTGAGCTTTATATGTTTTCCATGTACGTTAACAGTGTGATTATGTTTATTTATCTCAACAGAGCGGATCCGGATGATTCCATCTTCTTTTATTTGTGATGCTGCATATTGGAAGGACGCTCTACGTAATAAGGCTTTTACTCTTGCAACTAGTTCTAACGGGTTAAATGGTTTAATCATATAATCATCAGCACCGGTCATAAGTCCGAGGATTTTATCCATATCTTCAGCTTTTGCGCTTAACATCAGGATAGGTATTGTGCTTTCTTCTCTCACATGTTGGCATACTTCTAATCCATTTCGTTTCGGCATCATAATATCTAATATCATAAGATCAACTTGATGTTGGGAGAGCATATGTATAGCCTCATCGCCATCATAGGCTTTATAAATCGTGTAGCCTTCGTTTCGCAAATAAACTGCCAATAACTCTACGATTTCTTTATCATCATCAATAATTAAAATATTTCTATTCATAAAATACGCAATTCCTTTCCTGTTAGTTCTTCATAATTAATATAATACCAACATTTGAGTCTTTTTTGTTGATTCCATTCGTATTTCATCCATACACATATAAAATTTCATGTAACGTAATAAAAAGAATTAAAAAATATTTCAAGAACAATAATATAATAGAAAGTTAAAATATATTGTAAAACGATTTTATAAAGGAGAAATGAAAATGCTACATAAGCAATTTTATACATCAACACTACCAGGAAACTGGGATATGGATATAAAACAATTTTTTACGCATTATGATAAGTTATGTACTTATGAACATTCCTTTCGAGTTGCAAATGAAGCAAGAAAGATTGCGAGAAGATTTAATCTAAACGAAGAAGCAGCTGGTATTGCGGGTTATTTACAGAATTTATGAGTGGGAAAGCTCATATGCTTCAGCCGTGGGATGAAAGCGAATAAAAAAAGACATATGTTTTTGTTTTATTTGTTATATTGAACGTAAGGAAAAATAAATAAGAAAGGAAAATACAACATGTTTGTCACACATGCTTCTTGTAACAAATGTTTATAGAATGAAAGAAAGTTTGACTAAAAATATAAAAAAAGTAAACGTGTATAATCGTTACATAAAGAAAAAAGAGTTAAAATTTCATGTAATTCAAGAAACGTTGCCATATATGTTTGATGATGAAGATTGCTATTGTATTTATCAGTTTTCTTTAAAATGTAACAAAAATGATATTCGATATTCGGAACTTCTCCAAGCAGTAAATTTCATTAATGCTACAAAAGCTATCATCATGTTTATTTACGATGATAGAGGATGTGAGGTAATTGCGAAGAATAAAGAAACTATACGACCTTTCTATGAAAAGTATAAAAAGTGGATTTCGTGTTATGACTGTCAAAAAATAGATTCATATTTCATATAAAGTGAAACTTTGATTAGTGGAGGCATTACAGCCCGCGAATAGCGAGATAAATATAGATAGCTTAAGAAAGGAGAGATTTTTATGAAACGAATTGCAATCGTAGCAGCGTGGGAACCAGAGCTTACATACTTACATCAACATTATCCCAGTCATCGTATAGAAAAACGTGCTGCTTGGGAGTTCCATTTTCATCATATTAATGAATTAGAAATTATATCTGTTATTACTGGTGTTGGAAAAGTTAATTGTGCAAGCTGTGTACAGCTGTTGATTAGTGAATTTCAACCTGAACAATTATTTATGACGGGAATATGCGGGAGTTTATCCGAAAAAGTAAAGAATGGTCATATCGTAGTTGCATTGAAAACATTACAGCATGATGTAACAGCCGCTGGAACAGGTGTGGATTCTTTTGATTTATATACGGGCCGCACAGCTACGATTGAAACGACGAAATACCTTGTAAAACAAATGAAAAAAATGCGTTCCTATGATCCTGTACATTATGGCATTTTTATTTCGGGAGATCAACACATTCGTAGCACAGAAACGAGATATTTACTACAAACTGTATATGGTGCGCTTGCTGTAGATCAAGAAATAGCAGCTTTTGCATATGTATGTCATGTAAATGATAAGCCGTTCCTTTGTTTGAAAGCAGTATCTGATCAAGCGAATGACAAAACAATAGAAGAACAAAAAGTGTTCAAAATGTTAGCTTGTGAAAAATCTTGTGAGTACTTAATTGCTTTTCTACGTACATATGAAGCATCTGCAACTCGTCTATAAACTCGTCATAGCAATATAATCGTTTGGAAGGAGATTATTTGAAACAATGCAGAACAAAAATAAAATAGCAATCATTGGAGCCAGTGGAAAGGTTGGCCGTTTTCTTGTAAAACAAGCATTACAAGACGGCTATCAAATCCGTATTCTTACAAGAAGTCCAGAAAAAATCAAACGATCTCATAAAAACCTTGAAGTTGTTCAAGGAGATGCGCGAGATATAACGGCAATTCGTAATTTACTTAAAGGGTGTATCGCCGTGATTAATACAGTTGGCCAACCAAAAAATGAACCGTATATGTTTAGTACTGTCACAAATCATATTTTAGTAGCAATGAAAGAACATGGGATTAAGCGATACATTCTCGTTTCTGGTGGTTCTTTAGATGTTCCGGGAGATAAGAAACGTATGATGAATAAATTAGGTGCCAAACTGTTTCGTGTATTCCTGCCTAAGATGATGCAAGACAAATATAAAGAACTGCAGACGATACAGAATAGTAATGTCGATTGGACGATTGTCAGATTGCCTTTTGTTGTAGAGGGAGAAGGTACAGGTCAATTAAAAGAAAGTGTAAAAGATATGCCAGGGTTGAAAATTCAAAATGGAGATATTGCTCCTTTTCTTATTAATCAAGTTAACAACCCTACCTATATAAGAAACTGTCCGTTTATATCGAATTAATGGCTTATACAGCTTTGATTTGTTAAAAGAAAGGAAGTGAATGGATAAGTAGATTTCAAATTTAACCGTAGTATGACATCTCTCATCTTCATCTAAAGCAGAAGGAGAGGGATGTCTGTTTGTCGTATATAGTGTGAAGTTTTCATTTCATTTTTGTTGTATTTCGTGTAATATTGTATTAGAAACAAAAAACGAACGTATGTTCATATTTTTGTCTTTAACTCACTATACTAAAAAGAAAATTAATTAAAAGAGAAGTTTTAAAAAAAGGAGGAATAACTATGTTAGCTATAATAGAGAAAATGGAGAATGGGTATGTAGCTCAATATAATCGTCCATTAAGTAATTCAGTAGAAAAAGTGTGGGCTGCATTAACAGAAAATGATAAGTTAGCAAGATGGATGCCAAACCTCCAAGTAGAGGATCTTCGAAAAGGAGGCACCATAAAATTTGATATGATGGATGGTTCTGGAACATTTATTGATATCGAGATTTTAGATTGCCGTTTAAATTCTGTATTGGAATTCACATGGGGGAACGATCGAGTTCGATTTGAATTATACCGGGAATCCGATGGCTGTCTATTAACATTGAAGGAATTTATTAACGCAATAAATGATCATACACCAAAAGACTTAGCTGGATGGCATATATGTCTAGATGTTTTATCTGCTTTACTGGATGGCTGCTATATGGAATTCCCAAAAGAAGAATGGGAAAGATGGTATAAAAAGTATGATTTAGCAATCAAACAAATGAAAAGTGACTAACAAGTAGATTGTCCGTATCCTCTTATTTAATTCAGGAAAATGAATAAGTTATTGTGTAATAATTGTATAATAAATTAAAGCTTAAAGATGTTAAATAAAATGACATTGGAGGAATTGTAAGTGAATGAAAAACATATAGAAGAGAACAAACTTATTATTACACGCATATTCGATGCGCCGCGTGATTTAGTTTTTAAAATGTGGACTGATTCTGAACACCTTAAACATTGGTGGGGACCAAAGGGATTAACAATGCATATTGCTAAATTAGATCTTTGCTCAGATGGAGTCTTTCACTACAGCATGAAATCCCCCGATGGGCAAGAAATGTGGGGGAAGTTTGTTTATCGTGAAATTAGTGCACCGGATAAACTTGTATTCATCAATTCTTTTTCTGATGAGGAAGGTAATACAGTCCGTGCCCCATTTAGCCCAACGTGGCCTCTTGAAATCCAAAATACATTGATATTCTCTGAAGAAGAAGGAAAAACAAAATTAATTATGCAAGGAACCCCTGTATCTGCGACCGAAGAGGAATACGAAACTTTCCGGGCAGCGCATGATGGAGTTAAGCAGGGGTTTGCTGGCACATTTGAGCAATTGGCTGATTATATCAAGTAGGTTAAATAACAATTATCAATTTTCAAATTACTAACGTTGAAAGGACTGAACAAATATATGCTTGCTGTCAAAAACTATACTCAAAAATATATAGATGAATGCCGCTCTAAAGTTAATTTAGTGCTATCAACTTATGAAGACTTGGTTAAAATATCAAGAGAGCAAGTTGGGGCTAATAATGAGCAACTTAACTCTGCAATTGAATCTTTTGAACCTAATTTCTTCAATAATATGATTTTAGCTTTAAATGATTATTTTGTTCATAGAATGAGGACTTTAGAAAAGAAAGATGGCAATCCATTGAATGAAGTGAGGATTTTGTGTGATTCAATAATGAATAACAATAATATTGTAATTCCAGATAATACGATTAAATACAAAGCTGATAAATCAGTCTTAGGGTATAAGTATGGTGATAATATCAAGCTTTCTCAAGAAAATTTCGAAAAACTATCTGAAGCATTTTTCGCTGAAATTGAGAAGAAATTTTTATAATTAGAAGATGTTTATGAAGATGTAATTAGGGTTCAAGGTAAAAGTAAGGTAAGATTCGTACCTATATCGCTTATTTTAAAGAAGTAATTACTAAAGTATATGAGAGTTCGTAACAACGTTTCTAAAGCTGAAAACTGTCCCTATTTACTGTTTTCTACACAAGGGTCTTCATATGGATACACTTTTACGCTTACTTAAACAAGCATATCGACGAGTTGTTTCAATAGATTCATGTCTAGCCATTTGTGCAACTAACACAAGATCACCACCACTAACTTCTAAAAGACTTTTACAATATGTATGTCTAAGACTGTGTGTAGTTAGTCCGCCTTTTGGTGAGACTTTTTCTAAAAGTGGTTTCACCTGTTTATGAATTGCCTGTCTGGTCATTTTTTTCTTATGAGTGGAAAGAAAAAGGGCTGTGCTATCAACAGATTGTCCTCGAACTTCCATCCACTCATCGAGGGCGCGACAAATATCCTTTTACTGCCTTTACTACATCAAGCTTACCGCCTTTACCTTCACGAATTGTAATAGTCCCTACACTACTAATTTTTCTATAATCCTCTATCTCTAGATTTACAACCTCACCAATTCGAAGGCCCGCTTGTAACATTAAACGAACCATGGCCATATTCCTTTTTCGTTTCCATTCATTTTCTTCTCGTCGGATCAAGTTAAGTAATTTCACTTGTTCCATGTCATTCAACCAACGTGGAGTGTCTTCTAACCTAGAAATACGTTTTATCTTTATTTTCTTTGTGGGATCATATATTGCAATCTTTTGTTCAATAAGATACGACCAGTATACTTTTAATGAGGCAATTCTTTTATTTATTGTAGGTTTTGCCACTTTTTCAATGGTCTGCATATGATGAATCCATTCATGAATAAATTTTGCACTTATTTCATCAGGGTTCCAATTTCGTCCATGTGAAATTTGTAACCATTCCATAAATTGACGGACTGAACGAACATACACTTGAATGGTTTGCTCTCGTTTCCCTTCGTTTTTTAACCAGTTTTTAAAATCCATAGGTATCCTTCTTTCTTCAATTGTGTTCCGTAAACTTAAATTATCATCAATTTCAACTGTGTTCCGTAAACAATATCTATTATATTAAGTTTAATAAGTTAACGGAAGACATCTTCTGTTAACTAAAAAGAAATAAGAGATAAAACATTAAGAATAGAAAGTTTTTTGTTTTTTTACAAATAGCACACAAAAATGACATACTTCTATCTTACCTTTATATATAAGGATTATTTTGTAAGTCATATGACTTGAAATAGTTACTACATATAAAGGAGGTTTAAAATGGATGTGGATTCCTATTATTGGGAAATGGTTAAGAAGAATATTGGTGTGTATTCTAAACAGGAACAAGAATACCTTAGAAATAAGAAGGTTATTATTTTTGGATTAGGGGGTGTAGGTGGATATGAAGCAATTCTCTTCTCTCGGATGGGGATTGGGCATATTACAGGCGTTGATCCAGATGAATTTGAAATATCTAATATTAACAGACAAATGTTAGCGCTTTCTAGTGTTATAGGTGAACCAAAAGCAAAAGTTGCAGAACAGGTTGTAAAAGATATACATCCCTATATATCAACAAACTTTATACAAACAAGAGTAGATGAAGATAATGTAATCGAGCTTATAAAAGGGCACGATATTGTAGTAGAAGCCGTAGATGATATGCCTTCAAGAGTTATTATACATAGAACAGCTAGAGAATTAGGTATACCAAGTGTGGGGATGTCAGGTAGTCCTCCTACAAGAGGATTTGTTTCTACATTTTTTCCAACTGGAATTCCTTATGAGGAAGCATTGAATGTATCTATTGTAGGAGGCAAATTAACAAATCATGAATTAAGACAACAAATTGCGGATATAAAGAAAAGTCGAGCTTGGTATTCTGTAGAAAAAGGAGCACCAAAAGAGTGGGCGCAAGATTTTTGTGATGGAAAAGCAGGCTGGATTATCACGCCGATGCGTGCCCATCTATTGTCACTATTTAGCTTTCATGAAGCAATCCAAGTGTTAACTAGTCGTGAACCGTTAGCGAGAGCTCCAAAAGGAATTGTTATTGATATAAATAGCCAGAACCCCGTCCAAGTAAAAAATGAACCAAAAGATGGTTGGGATTATACAACACTGTAAGGAGGAAAATAATTTGTTAACAAAAAATAAAAATACGCAAAATATATATGAAGAAAGTTTCACGAGAAATATTGGCGTCATTTCTGTAGAGGAGCAAGAAAAATTAAAAAATGCTCGCGTTACTGTAGTTGGGGCAGGGGGAGTAGGAGGAATTACACTCATTCAATTGGCGCGAATGGGTGTAGGTTCTTTACATGTTATTGATCAAGATGTATTTGAAGCAAGCAATATCAATCGACAAATGCTAAGTTCCATCAGTAAATTAGGACAGCAAAAAGCAGAGGTCGCTTTAGAAGTTTTGCAGGATATTAATCCATTATTACAAGTAGAGATAACAAAAGAATTTGTTACCGAGGACAATGCATTAGAACTTCTAACGAATACAGATGTCATTATAGATGCAACTGATAATTTAGTAGCGAGAGTAATTATCCATCGTACAGCTCAGAAACTAGGAATCCCTTCTATTTGGATTGCAGTTACCCCCCCTTTTAGAGGTGGCGTCATGTCTTTAACTCCTAACTCTACGCCCTATGAAATTGCGTTAGGATATCCATCCTATCAACAAGAGCTAACACCAGAAATGCAGAATAAAATTCATGAGTTAAAAGATGGACGTGCACTTCATTCTGTCAAGCATGGTGCGGATGAGAAATGGGCAAATAGTTATGTACAAAAAGATCGCCCATGGGCTGTACTGTCTCCTGTTGCGAATATCATAGGCATTCTAGCAAGCTTTGAAGCATTTAAATTTATAATAAATCGAGAAGAATTAAAACCTGTAATAAGTCCAAATTTAATACAAATTAACCTTGCAAATCAAAATATGGTACATGTGTCTGTACCTGAAAATGATAGTTGGAATTATACAACATTATAGATGAGGTAAGAGAATATGCTTCCTTTTTTGTTACTGGGGATTATTGTTACACTCGCCCTGCTTGTTAAGGATTATGCGCTAGCTGGTACGGCTTGTTTATTAGGAGTTTTACTTGCTGTTGGACAAAAAGCTTTATTACATCTTATTCAACAATATTCTTTTCCAATTGGTATTTTCTTTCTGATGTTATTCCTTTTAGTACCAATTACATCTGGAAAGATTACAAGTGAAAACGTAATAAAATTAATTACCTCTCCTATCGGATTAGGATCCATTCTAGCAGGTTTTACTGTGTCATACATAGGAGGAAAAGGTGTAGGAGTTCTACCTATGAATCCTACGATATTGTTAGGTGTCTTAATAGGTACTCTTATTGCCGTATTATTTACAAAAGGGTTACCAGCCGGATTAATTATTGCGGCTGGAATCATAGCTATTATTTCTATGAAATGAAAGGAATATTCTAAATGAAGATAAAATGGACACATATTAGTTTAGTAGGAATTTTTTTGATAATACTTATGTCTAGTTGTTCTAATATCAAAGAAACTTCTCAAAATGATCAAACTTCTAAAGTGGTAAAACAAGAATTAGAAATTCAGCAAGGAGAAGAAAAATTATTTTTACTTCATAAAAACTTAAATAATAAAAAACAGTATACATCTGATGAAATTATCTTATTTTTAGAACCATTTAGTGTACCTACAGCTCAAGCATTTGATGTACCAAAATTTTCGTGGATGGATGAGTATGCCAGAAAAGGGTATGATACTTGGGCTATGGATTTCAGAGGGTTTGGTCGTTCTTCTCGCCCTAAAGAAATGTCAGATCCTCCTTCCCAAAACCGTCCGGTTATTCATTTGAATGATGCAACTAAGGATCTAGAAACAATTGTAAATTGGATTAAAAAGAAGAGAAACGTAAAAAAAATTCATATTGTTGGATGGTCATATGGAGGCGTTGTGGCTGGAAATTATGCGATGTCCCATCCACAAGATATTAATAAACTGATCTTATACGGATATATGCATGGATTCACGCTTCCTATGATGACAAAACCTCTTGAAAATCCATTACAACCTAATCAATTTAATCCTGAAGCATCAGCCTATCAAATGGTGGACTTTGATAAAGGAATGCATCATTGGCATATGATGATGGGAAATAAAAAAATTGTTACAAACGAAGCAACGGATGCCGTAAAACAAGTTTTTATTGATTCAGATCCTATGAGTAAGAAAAATAATCAAACGATTCGTCGACCAGTTGGTCCACTTGAAGATTTATTTTATATTTGGAAAAATCAGCCTCTATATGATGTATCTAAAATTACTGTCCCAGTACTTGTTATTTATGGTGAAGATGACATATTTGCAGACCGAAATATGATATCAAAATTAACAAGTACAAAACAAAAAAAAGAAGTGATAATCCCTGATGCAACGCACTGGGCCGTTTATGAAAAGAATCGTAATATTCTATTTGAACAAACATTAAACTTTATAGAAGGGAAAGAAGGCAAAAAGGAATGAAAAATGGCATAACAATATTAGATGCTACCTTACGTGAAGGAGAACAACAATGTGGTATTCGTTTCTCCAAGGAAGATAAAATTTCATTACTGCATATGTTAGAGAATTTTGGAGTAACTCTTATTGAGGTTGGACATCCAGGTATTTCTGAAGAAGAAGAAGAGATTTGCCGAGAAGTTGCAGCCTCTGCAAAGTGCGCTGAAATACTTATGCATGCTCGGGCGAAAAAAGAAGAAGTTCATGCGGCTTATCGTGCTGGTGCCGATTGGATAGGAATCTGGGCGTCTATTAATCCTATTTCTTTACAAACAAAGTATACCAATCGATCAAAAGATTATGTTATTAATCAGGTGAAACAAGCTATTGAAGAAGCAAAATCTTTAGGAATGAAAATCCGTTTTACTATTGAAGATGCTTCACGAACGGAATGGGAAGATATCGCCTACATTGGACAGATTGCACATATAGCTGGAGCAGATCGAATCAGTTTAGCAGACACTGTAGGAATTTGGGAGCCAGGTCAGTGTGCGACAATCGTGAAGAAATCTGTTGAGACATTCCCTTGTGAGATTGAAGTTCATCTTCATAATGATTTAGGATTAGCCATGGCAAATGCTCTTGCTGCAATCGATTCAGGGGCATCTGTCATTGATACTACATTGTGCGGAATAGGTGAACGTGCTGGGATTGTTGATTTGCTAAATTTATCAGTATTTTTATCTCAAAAGCGTAATCTACAGTGCTTTAAACTACAGATGATTCCTGAATTAACGCAATCTCTCCAATTAGCTACTGGTTGTCAAGTAGATCATTGGAGACCGATTATTGGAAAGAATATATTTACTCATACTGCGTCCTATCATATAAAAGCTGTTCAGCAGAATTACTCAGCATACGAGGGTATTCAACCTGAAATGATAGGAAGAGTAAGGAACATACAACAAAAACGTATAGAAAGAAAAGGGCCTCGGCTTTCAAAGTCTCTCCGAGTTAGTAAACCATTTGTAAAAGGAGCATCTGAGCTTTTATATCATCGTGATGGTCCAGGAGAGCGTTGGGTACAGATGGATTATAGAACTGATGAACGTGCTTCATTTTATGTAATACAGCGTGTATTTTACGACGCCCATATGGATGAGAACTTAGAAGGACATGTAGATACTCACGCACATCATTGTGATAGTGCCTTTATTTTCTGGGGGAATAGAATAGATGGTACAGGTCTCATATGTGAAGTGGAAATTGAAGGGGAATTGCAAATAATTGAAAGTCCAGCATCTGTTTTTATTCCATCGGGGTTAAAACATAGGTACAAATACCTTTCAGGGACAGGAACATATACAAACATCGTACTAGCACCTAATTATAATTCTAGTTTGTTAGAGGAAAACTCATCAAAAGTATTTGTATATTAATTAAATATAAAAAAGTTTTTATTTCTGTTATGATGATGTTTTAGTAAACCATCTGACTGATAATTGTATAAGCAGCCTCAATGTTCTTTATGTGAAAAAATAAAAAACAGATAGAATTCAATATGTTCTTTGAATTCTATCTGTTTTTTGAATGGCCCCAAAAAGAAAGGATCGTTGCCGTGCACCTAGAGAAGGAATTTCAGCTTTTCTATTCATGTTCGGAGTGGTCGTAATGAATGTAACGTAGTTGCTTGTTTTATATTAAATGTATATTCACCCAGAAAGTTGAAACACTAATCCTTCATAAGCCGTTAAAATATGGGCATAGTTCCAACGAAGTGTGTTGCTAAAACCAGTTGGTTGTATGTCAGCATGTTTTTCTAGATTTTGTAAATTGTTTAAAGTAAACCCACGAAAAAATTGAAGTTGTTCAAAGACTTTGTCTATTATTATTCCTCCGTAACCATTTTTATTATTAATAATTATGCCTGATGCCATGCACCTGGATTGTTTCCTTCCACATATTGCTTCAGAATGTACATAAGTGTACCCCAAGTTGTATTAATCATCGCATATGGACCCTCCATGGACTCCCATCCAGAATGGTTAAAGTTTACAATTGTCGCCCCGTTTTCATTCACATTCAAATCGAAACGAATTTTTGTACCTTTCCATCCTGGCATATCATGCTGAGCTGTCCATGCTACCAGCTTACCTGGTTCGAGCTGATCAATGTGCATTTGGAAGACGGCTTGACGATTGTAAAAGCCAAATTCAGCAATGCTTCCTATTTGAGGTTCAGCTTTAGCATCTGTTGTCCACCAACCCTTAAATCCTTCTGCTGTGGTAATGGCTTCGTATACTTTCTCAGAAGTTGCGTTGATTATGATTTGATGCGGCATGTTTATCATCATATACCCCTCTTTTCTTCAACATATAGTTTTATAGTTAGCTCTGAGCTTGAGCTTTATTCCACTATGTGGTGTTTTATGTTACAAAAAGGTCACATTTATTTTTATTGCTTTATTCATGGGAGAAGGGAGGTTTGTTTATACTACATGATGATGGAAAACGAAACATTAGCAAATATGTTTAAGGCATTGGCTCATCCTATGCGAATCAAAATTCTTGATTTAATAAAAGATCGTCCGATGAGCACTGGAGAATTAAGCAAACAGTTTCAAGTCACTCGATTTGCTGTTATGAAACACATCGATATATTAGAAGAAGCCGGACTGTTGGTTCATCGAAAAGTAGAACGAACCCGATTAAACTACCTCAATGAGCAAGAAATTATATTGTTGAATATCTACTCGTGTTAGATGCGTAAAATCACCACCATTTTGAGAAAGTCAGCCATGAAAATTTCAAAAGTCATAATACTATTATAGTTAACTTGTTTGCGGTTTGTTAAATATTATAATTTTTCTAATAAAGCAAGCTCTTTCTCTACAAAATCCACAACTTCTTTTATCGTCTCACTCGAAAAATCAAACCGGATTCCAGCAGCTTCATACACTTCTTTTAAGGATTTTGAACTACCTAATGCCAAGGCTTTTTTATAATTATGTAATGCTTGCTCTGGATTTTCTTTATATTGTTTATACATTTGCAGTGCGCCAATTTGTGCAATCGCATACTCAATGTAATAGAAAGGTGCTTCAAAAATATGCAGAACAGAAAGCCATTGTGTTGCTCGCCATGTTTCATACCCTTCCCAATTTACTATACTTGAATCATAGGTACCGTATAATTCTAGAAACTTTTCATTTCGTTCTTTAGCTGAATGAACCGGGTTTTCATAGATCCAATGTTGAAATTGATCAATAATAAGAATGATTGGTAAATACATAATAGTTCCTTGTAATTGTTCTTTTTTTGCTTTCTTAACGTCAGCCTTATTTTGATAGAATACATCCCAGTATTCCATTGTAAACAGCTCCATTGTCATACTTGCTAATTCAGCTGATTCCATAGGTACATTTTGATACTGCTTTAGTTCAAAATGTTTCATACATTCGTTATGAATACTATGCCCCATCTCATGCAAAAAGACTACAACGTCATCTTGCGTATATGTGAGATTCATAAAAATAAAAGATAGTTTCGAAACGGGTAAATATTCACAGAAACCACCATGTGCTTTTCCTTTTCGGCTTTCTAAGTCCAAGTAGTTTTTTTCGTGCATACGCTGTAGTAATGATGAAAAATCCGGGTCTAGTTTATGTAAAATTAGGGAGCTTTTTTCTATTAATTCATTTTCTTTTTCTATCGGTTTTAAAATTTTTTGGTTAGGAGCTATAGCTTTAACATCCCATGGACGAAGTGTGTCTAATTGAAGGTCCGTTTGTTGCTCCCGATGAAATTTTTCTTGAAGAGGCACAACGAATTTTCGTATTGATTCTGCTAAATTATTACAATCTACAGCGCTATAATCAAATCGTTCATATTTTTGAAACATGTAATCACGATAATTAGGTAAACCGACATTTTTTGCTTTTTTATGACGAATTGCAATTAATTTATTTAAAATGTCTTGTAGTTCCATTTCGACTGATAACATTTTTTCAGAAATAAGCGTTTTAACATTTTGTCGCACATTGCGATTCGAATCTTGTAAATATACGTTCAATTCAGTAATTGTTTTTTCCGAGCCTTCCCACATCACGGTCAAATTACCTGTAATTTCGTAATATCTTGTTATCAATTCATCTTCTTCTACTTCTAAATCAATATTTTTTTCATGAAATAATGCCATTGAATTTGTTATTTTCTTATTTAATAAACCATAGTAATTAGAATCGAGTTGCAACCGGAAAGGTGAATCAAAATACTTTTTATCTAATAAACTTTGATAACGTTTTACTAGTGGCTGGACATGTTTTTGGTCAAAATCAAGTGCTGCTTTTGTTTCTAAATCATCTGTATTACATTGAAAGGCGATGTAATGCAACCTCAATTGTTCATCAATTTCATTCATTAATTGTGATTGTTGCTTTAGCCAACTTTCAAGATTTGTACTAGAAGAAATTTTGGTGTGTAATAGTATTTCAAATTCTTTTTCTAATACATGTAAATTACTAATATCTAAAGTATCAGTGTGCTGCATAATGTAATCCCTCGCTTTTTTATTTGCTATTAGAGGGTTTCTTCATTATTATATGAATTCCTTTTTATGGATTTCTTCTTTTCTTTTTTACCTAAAAAGTTTGTTCCTAATATACCGAGTACAATCATGACTGCTCCAATCATATGATAGTATACAATTTGTTCATTTAAGAACAGAACACCTGCGATAATTGTAAGTAACGTTGAAAGATTGCTGAACACGCTCATTTTAGATGCTTCTATATATGTTAATGCATAGTTGGATAAAAACGCTGTAAGAAGGGAAGAAAGCACCCCTAAATATAGAATTGATATGAGAAATGCCCCGTTTGTAAATGGTTGAAAATATAGGTTTATTGTTCCTGTACGTATGTGATTGAAAATTGCAATCATATTAAAACAAAGGAAACCAATTGCTGTCATCATATACGTTAAGTCAATGAGTCTGAATGTCTTTGTCATTTTCCGGGCTAATATGTTATATCCAGCCGATGCCAATGCTGATAAAAGAATGAAAATAATCCCTGTGAAGCTAGTAGCTTGCGTTCCAAGACCTTTCATTACAAAAATATAAATGACACCTGTAACAGATAGGAGTACAGATAGTTTTTGCCACATATTTGTATGTTCTTTTAAAAAATAAGAGGCCAAGACCATTGTAAAGATCGGAATGGATGCTTGAATAATGCCTGCTTCAGATGATGATGTATATACTAATCCAAATGCTTGAAAAGCAAAGAACAATGCTGGATAAAATAAAGCTAATGGCAAAATAGATAACATGTTTTTGAAGGAAATATTCAATTTAATAAAACCGAAAATGACAGGTATCATCGCTACTAAAAATGCTACTGTGAATCGATGAGCAAGTATATCAAGTGGCCCTGTAACTGCTAATGTTAATTTCACAAACATAAATGAAAATCCGATAATAAAGGCGTATAGCAAAGCTGCAATATACGCTTTTTTTGTATTCTCCATATTTCCACCTCATATTGTCATTTTGTTACTGGCCAGTATATGTACATGGTAATGTTTTGCAGCCTTTGCTACAATGTAAAGAAACATAAACTGTACCGGTACAAAATGTACACATAGGGGTGAAATGATGTATAAGTATTTAGCTGTGCTTAATCATTTAGAAGATATGATTCAACAAGGCGAAATAAAAGAAGGGAATAAGTTACCGTCTATTCGTTATCTCGTTAATCAGTATCAATGTAATAAAGCAACGATTATACGTGCACTACATGAGTTAGAAAGACGACACATCATCTATTCCGTACCAAGAAGTGGATATTATGTTGTGAAAAAAATGAGTGATGATGGAGAGAATGATGCAACAAGTATTAATTTTGCATCATCTGCGCCTGATCCAGATGTCTTTCCATATTTAGATTTTCAGCATTGTATTAACAAAGCAATTGATACATATAAGAACGATCTATTTATTTATGGTACGCCAAAAGGATTACCATCATTAATTTCAGTCGTGCAAAAACAACTCGCAAACTATCAAGTATTTGCAAATGAAGAGAATATTTTTATTACATCTGGTGTTCAGCAAGCTTTAGCTGTATTAACGTCTATACCATTTCCAAATAGAAAGGAAACCGTGTTAATTGAACAACCGAGCTATCATTTGTTTATTGAATATCTAGAAACACACAATATTCCTGTGATTGGAATAAAACGAACTTCTGAAGGAATTGACTTAGCTGAGCTAGAAAAAATCTTTCAAACAGAAGAGATTAAGTTCTTTTATACCATTCCAAGATTCCATCATCCGTTAGGAACTTCATATTCTAGAAAAGAAAAAGAAGCAATCGTTTCTCTAGCTCAAAAATATAATGTTTTTATTGTAGAAGATGATTATTTAGCAGATTTAGAACGAGACAAAAAAGCAGATCCACTGTATAGTTACGATGATTCTGCGTATGTAATTTATGTGAAAAGCTATTCCAAGATTATTTTCCCAGGATTACGTGTTGGAGTTGCGATCATTCCTTCATGTTTAGCAGAAGCATTTCACAAATATAAGAAATTACTAGATATCGATAGTTCCATGATTTCACAAGCGGCATTAGAGGTCTATATAAAAAGCGGCATGTTTGAAAGGCATAAACAAAAAATACAGTCTTCCTATTTTGCAAGATCAAAAACGTTATCAGCTACCCTACAATATGCTTACACAGAGAACCAACAACTATTTACATATACTCCAGTGAAACAATCAAGTATTCATACTTGTCTTTCGTTACATAAAAGCATTCCCCTTGAGCCTTTGATTCGTACTTTAAAACAAAAACAGATTTTTATTGAGTCGATTAATAGAAACTACTTATCAGCTTTTCCAAAAGAAAAACTGATAAAATTAAATGTTTCGAATGTAAAAGAAGAGAAAATTGAAGTTGGTATTTGTAGAATCATAGAAGAAATGAAGAACATAAATAATGCGCCATTTCAGTTTAAGCAGGACTGACATCCATGAACTAGAAGTATTAATAAGTTATGGATGAGGTGATTGATATAGATATTAGAGAATGCAGCAATTATTTTGGAAACGCTTAGGGAATCTTAAATAAATGATTCTTATGTTTATAAGGTTCGGATAACGTATTACATTGATACAAAACAAACAGCTTTTGAGGAATAAAGGTAAAATAAAGTGCGTGAAATATAGATGTCTAGTGGTAATCTATATGTATTTAGGAGGGGAAGATATGGTGGAAGCCAATGTAGTGATAAGGCAAGCTACGGAACAAGATTGGCAAACGTTATGGTATTTGCTTCAAACAAGAAGCGGTACGGATGGTAAAGAAAGAGCTCAGCAAAGATTTTTATCAATAATTAAAAATCCAGATCATTTTTTACCAGTGGCTTTCGTAAATGATAAGGTTGCTGGATACGGTTGGATTCAAAATTATGGACCACATTTAAGAAGTGGCAAGTCTATACATCGATTTCATGATTTGTTTGTATTAAAAGATTTTAGAAACAAAGGAATTGCAGCGGCGCTGTTCCAACAGATAAAATTATGGTCTGAGCAAACGGGAGCTGCTTGGTTACAATGGAATGCCAATCCTACATCAGCGAGTTTTTATGAAAAACTTGGGTATCATTCAATTCCAGAAGAAGAGAAAGGCTTTCCGTTTTTTGAAATTGAATTTAACTAAAGTGAAATAAAGTAGATCCATATGAAACCATTACAAGGGAAAATTGCGCTAGTAGCTGAGATTTGAGGTCATCACAAATTTCAGCACGGTTACTCACACATACTTTTTGGAAAACAGTGGGCCTCTTATTGAAGAAATATCTCAGTCTCTAGAAGTATATGTGAATATTTGGTATGTACAATAATAGAGGAGATCAGGTAATAAGAAAGAAGGAAATATTAATAGGATTTTCTAAATAAATGAGTAGTGGTATTCCATTCGAAAAAGTAGATGTAACAGAATTTAGAAAAGTTTTATAAAGGGAGGATGAGATTGAGGAATAGAATAATAATAGTTTTTATCTTATGTATTTTAATAAGTATTAGAATCTTCGCGATTGTTATAAATAATAAAATGATTAACGATAAAAAAACAATACGAATACAACAATGTGTATCGAGATTGGTAAGCACATAAAATCAGTTGTGTTAGATCAAGACAACTAACCTTTACTAAGTATTAAAGTTTACGAAGATGCTATTAGTGAAAAAGAACTGGCTGTTACAAATTCGCAAGGGGAGCTTACATTTGGTACTGATGTTTGGTTTGTGGTGAAATTACTTTAATATTTGTCGGCCCAGATGGAGAAACATTCACAAAAAAATACGCCAGAAAGAATATACCTAAAATTATCAAATCGGATTAGAGATTAGAAGATAGAGTATAACTCTTATATATCTTATTTTCATTTATTACATGATATTATTATTTAATTATTACATATTAAAAATGGAATTTTAGAGAGAAATAATTGATTTTAATGGATTACCCGTTTATCAAAAAAATTTTAAATAATTGATTCTCACATTATGTTGTTGTTTAAGCTATATTTGAGCTTGAAATATCAGAAATATATATGAGGAATAAATGTTTAAAATAGGAATTTTTCATGACGAAGACTTTAAAGAAAACGATGTTGATGTAGAGATAAAGACAAATGGATGTGATAGGTGAATATAAAAGTACAAAAAAGGTCACGTTTAAAAATGTGAATTTAGCTTTAATCGCTTCTATTACAGTAAACGGAAGTTATAAATAAATGTTGAGGCTACTGTGAGATGGATTGAATCTTGAGAGCTATAAATCAGTATTTATCATGTGAGTCTAGCAACAGAAGAATATTCTAATAAGTTGATTGCAGAATAAAGAATAAGATAAGTGATATATAAGAAGAAAAAACACTCTTTAAGTGCTTTTTTCTTTTTACAACCATTTTAATAATATCGCTTTAAATCAATTGTAGCATATAATGTATTGAGAAATATACTAGGCTCATATGAGGGAATGATTGTTGTACTGGTATTTTTCTATTACAACAAGCCAATCAAGTATAAAAAGCTACCCTCTGTCTCTCAAAGCTTACGTATAGGACTAAATAATGCAATGAGGACCTCGATAATCTTTGTAAAGGATGCCAAGGCAAATACTGCGACTGGGTTATAGGAAGAAATCATCCCGCCAACTAAAGCTCCTAATGGCATAGCTAAACGAGTAAGTACGCGTGAAAATCCTAGAACTCTTCCTTGCATATTAGTAGGTACTGTTTTTTGCCGAACTGATGCGACGATCGTGTTCCAGGCTATATTACACGTCATAGCGATACCAAAAGCAATACCGGGTGCGAGCCAATATTCGCTCCATAGCGCATACGTTAACCCAATTGCGCCTATACCTAGTAAGACAGGAATAAGAACCCCTCGCCGAAAATGTTGTTCGAGTGGCACGACAATGATGCTCCCTACAAGGCCACCTATTCCAATCAACGTATAATTGAAACCGCTTTGCTCAGATGTTAAATGTAATGTAAAAAGTAAGTAATACATAAATACTCCTAGAACAGCACTAGCACCAAAGTTACCTACCATAGCTTGCAGAGATAAAGCAAGGTTAAGTCGATCATTCGTTAACCATTTAAATCCATCTATCAAATCAGTTTTTATATTTTGCAATACATTACCAGTTCTAACCATAGGTTCGTTTTTTTCCAATTTAGGTAATAGTAATACAGTGATTAAAGTAGCAACAAAAGAAATCACATTGAGCCAGAGGGCATGAAATCCTCCTATTAAAGCAATCATAATACCAGCTAATGCAGGTCCAGCTAAACTAGCGATTTGATTAACCATTTGGTATGCAGAATTCGCTCTTGTTAACGATTGACCTGCAATATGTGGAATCGCTGTAATCATTGCTACGTCAAATAACATGGATAGTACCGCTAAGGCAAAAGAAATCACATAAAGATGCCAGATTTGAAGTAGGTTAAAAATGTGGAGAATAGGAACAAGTCCGACCAAAACGATACATCCTACATCAGAAATCCACATCAATTTTCTTCGATTCCATCGATCTACTATTACTCCGACGAGTGGACCAAATAAAACAATTGGTAATACACTAGTAGCAAAAAGTGAACTCATAATTACCGCGGACCCTGTTAGTTCATAAGCAATCCACGGAAGGGCGAAGGTATAAAGAGAGTCGCCGATTCTAGAAATAAGTAAACCGAAAATAAAAATCATGTAGGAACGGGGCAATCTTGTAATTGCTGAAAGCCTGTTTTCATTCGTTCGCTTTGCCTTCAGCATAGAAGTAAGCTTTGCTTCTTTATTAATTTTCACAATTCTATTTTACCTCCTCTTAATAGAGTCATGTTATAAATGTTCTTTATACCGTTTAATAAATATTTGATAATGTTAGAATTCTTTACAGTTTTATAAATTCCTACTGTAGCTGCATTTATTAATCTTATTTTTATATGGAGAGGGAGAAATGATAGCAGTCTTTTTAGGTCGTGATGGCACAAGTAATTGATGGTACAGGAACATATACATGCCCCTAAATATAATTCTAGTTTGTTAGACAATAGTCTACTAAAAACTGTTTTATGCTAACTTGATGTAAAATGGTCATAAATGTTGAAGGTAATAGTGTTGTATATTAGGATAATCTAGAAAACTTTAAGATTATCATAATTTTTTTATGTTAACTTCTAAGTATATACAGTATTAAGACTCTATTTTTGAAAAGTTGATTCAAAAATAGAGTCTTTTATTTAGCAAAGATTAAGCATTAAAACACAATTTATTCTTATTTACTTATATTTTTTCTAGCAACTCTAATTCCTCTTCTATAAAACACATTCATTCTATTATTTTTTTACCAAAAAAACCAAATTAAATTCCAGTGGCTTCATATACTTTCTTTCTATAAAAAAAAATTTTTAAAAACTAAACGTATTAAATGTGAAAGGAGATAAAATCGAGGTAGGGATTCATAAAGTAATTGAAGAAATGAAGCAAGTGAATCACGTAGATTTTCATTTTAAGGAGGATTAGGCTTATTATGAAGAAAAGAATAATAGCTTTGTTTATATGTATTGTCATAGGTATCGGAGGAATAGCGATTGTTATATTTAATAAAGAAGATTCAAAGTGTAGAGCTGTTGCTATTGAAATAAAATCAGTTGTTGTAGATCATAATAATGTACCTTTATCAGATGTTAAAATTTATGAAGATACGTTTGAAGATAAGGAACGTGCCATTACAAATTCACAAGGTGAGTTCAAATTTTACTCTGGTGTTTGTGGCAAAATCAAGTTACAATTTGTTACTCCAAGTGGAGAGAAATATACAAAAAAATATGTTAGAGAAGATGTACCTAAATTGATTAAGTTAAAAAATAAAAATGAAGGAGAATGATATGAAACCATTACAAGGAAAAATTGCGCTAGTAGCCGGTGCAACGCGCGGTGCTGGCCGAGGTATCGCAATGATGCTTGGTGAAGCAGGCGCTACTGTATATGTAACAGGAAGAAGTACAAAAGGAAACTTATCATCGATGGGAAGAACAGAAACGATTGAAGAAACAGCCGAACTTGTAACAAAACAAGGCGGAGAAGGAATTGCTGTCCGTGTTGATCATACGGTTGAAGAAGATATAAAAGCGTTGTTTGAAAAAATTAAAAAAGAACAAAATGGTCAACTTGATATTTTAGTAAACGATGTATGGGGCGGTGATCCGCTTACAGAATGGGGCACACCATTTTGGGAGCATAACTTACATAACGGACTATTAATGCAGCAACGTGCGGTGCAGTCACATATGATGACAAGTTATTACGGTGTACCTCTTATGGTGAAAAACAAGAAGGGTCTTGTGATTGAAATTACAGATGGTGTTGACTACCAATATCGAGGAAACTTATATTATAGTCTAGCTAAAATCTCAACGATTCACTTAGCAGAAGCGATGGGTAAAGATTTGGAAAAACATCATATTACTGCTGTTGCGGTAAGTCCGGGGTTTTTACGCTCTGAGGCAATGTTAGATTTATTTGGTGTGACAGAAGACAATTGGCAAGAAGGCGTAAAGAAAGATCCTCATTTTATCGCATCGGAAACACCTTTCTTTATCGGAAGAGCAATCGCTGCCTTAGCAAGTGATCCAAATGTTCGTAATAAGACTGGAAAATCCCTTAGCTCATGGGAACTAGCGAGAGAATACAGATTTAAAGACATTGACGGAAGACAACCTGACTGGGGTAAGTATTTTGAAGAGAATGTTTTAAATGAAAAGGAATAAATTGTTGCTGTTTTAAAATAAAATTTGATCAAAATAAATACTTTGGTTTACATAAAATATAAGGGCTTATTTCTATAAATAAGCCCTTATATTTTATGAGATTTTGTTACTACTCTGCTGCTTTTACATAGATTTTTATAGAACCACCACTAGTACCATATCCTTCGGTTAAGTGAGTCCATCCATTTTTTTCGTAATAACCATTCAAGTCAGTGCTTAAATAAAGATTTTCATACCCTTTTTTTGAAGTCTCTTCAATGGCGTACTTTATATATGAAGACTAATTTGAATTATTAGCTTGATAGACATGAAGCGGTCGCTCCTATCCTATAAGTTATTCCTTGAGGAAAATTGTACGTTTACACACTATTTAATAGTCAAAATGAACAAGCTATTTTCTATCAAATGAATATACTGTAATATCAAATGAATAGGGAAGTGACTCATACCATGTCTAAAGGTTTTTTTGCTAGATTAACAGGTCGGGAGGAAGTACCTCCTGTAAGAACAGATGCTTTTGGTTTAGCGCAATTTAGGTTTAACAATGATTTTACGAGACTTCGATTTAAATTGGTGGTCAATGATATAGAAAAGTTGACCGTTGCTCATATTCATTTAGGAATGAGGGGCGAAAACGGACCCGTTGTCGTATTTCTTTTTGGACCGGTAACGCGTGGTATCAGTGTCGATAGAGGAGTGGTAACGGGGATCATTACAGAAAGTGATCTTGTCGGTCCTTTACAAGGTATGTCTTTATTAGAACTAGCAAGAGAAATGGAAGCAGGCAATACTTATGTAAACGCTCATACGGAAAACCATCCAAATGGAGAAATTCGAGGTCAAATAAAAGAAATCCATCATTCTTAACAATTTAGACAGTATGCTTCTTTGAAAAGCATACTGTCTTTTTAATTATTTATTTAGAGTATATTACGCCTGAAAATTTCTAAGGACTTGATCTACGTAATCTGATTTCATATTTTCATTTCTGGTAAGTATGATTATAGCAACCTTTAGCCATAATTATGACTAAAGGTTTTTTGTTATTGAAAATGGAACAGACTTTAAACAAATCTCATAAGGGAGAAAAGTTCATGATAGAAAATAAAAACTTAATAATTCTTTTTATTATTTTAGCTTTAGCTTTAATGTTAGTAATTGGAGGCATGGTATATGAATTATGGGGGCCATTTTGAATTGTAGGAGTTACTTATATTTTAACTTGAAGATACATCTCACTCAATGATTTGAGAAATGAATGAATTAACCTTCTCAAATGCACGTTACATGTTTTTCCTTTATTTCTGAAATGATATATATATATCATTTCAGAAATAAAGGAGAGCATCGGTATGAATTATAAGATGTTTAAGGTTATTAACCGTCTCGTTGGTCAATTTGCTTTGTGGAGTATAGCAAGAAAATCCATAAATTGAAAACTCCTTTAAAGGACTGGATTATTAATGAATATTCTTTTTGAAAGCTTAATACTAATCGTTACAGGTATCCTTGTCTTAAAAGTAACGGGGAGTAAATCGATCAGTCAGATGACAAGAGCTGAAATCATTATCGTTGTATCCATTGGACGCATTATTGTAGAACCAGTGCTAAGTAGCAAAGTAGGACCTTCTATTCTCGCTGCGGGTATATTTTCTGGTGTTTTACTTATTATTCATTATTTAGAGATGAAATCACGAAAGGTGGAACAATTCCTAAACGGTAATAGCATCATTATTATTGAAGAGGGAAAAGTTTTAAAGAGTAATTTAAGACGTGCCAAAATGACAGAACAGCAATTGTTTATGTGTTTAAGGGAACAAGGAATTCATGATATTAAAACATTACAACAAGCAACAGCAGAGCCAAACGGTCGCGTTGGGTATCAACTAACAGCTCAAGCACAGCCAATTACTCGTGAAGTGTTAGAAAAAATACTGCGTCAATACACTTTTAAAGAATAGTTAATATGTAACTATATTAGATCCTTTTCAAAGCTGGTTTTGAAAATTGAATATTACATCACGGAGCTTTTGTAATCCAATCGCTAAATCTTGTTCACTTAACATAGAATAGCTAATACGCAAATAATTATGTTTCGATTCATGAACAAAACAAGCTGTGCCAGGTAAAAAGGAAACATCTGCTTCTTTTGCTTTTTCAAGTAGTGCAAGAGAGTCTATTGTATCTGGGAGGGAAATCCATAAATTAAAACCTCCTTGTGGGATTTGGAAATGAACGATACTCCCTAAAGAAGATACAAGATCTACAGCGGTATCTCTTCGGATTTGTAAAGCAGTCCTTAATTTTTCTAAATGATTTTTCATTCTTTCAGTCCGTAAAAAAGGTAGAATGGCTTTTTGTGTTAACAGTGGACTACCTATATCCATTAAAGCTTTCACAGCATACAACCAATCAAAAACAGGCCCTTCTGCCAGCAATGCTGCGACGCGAATACCAGGTGCCAGTGTTTTGCTAAAGCCTTTTAAATAAATAACATGACCATTATTGTCAAAATGTTTAAGAGGAGCTGGAAGAGAGACTTCATCAAAATAAATCTCACCAAATGAATCATCTTCAATAATGAAAAAATGATAAAGTTCTGCTAATTCTATAAGCTCGATTCGTCTTTGTTTACTCATTACGATTCCGGTAGGGTTATGAAAAGCGGGATTCACGTATAATAAAACTGGTTTCTTTTTTTGACAAACCTCATCTAATAAATCAGAGCGAATACCTTGTTCATCAAGCTCAACGGGAATTACATGAATTCCTTTATTAACAAATACATCAATGGCAGCACCGTAGCATGGGCTTTCCACGATAACCGTATCCCCAGGCTTTAATAATGTTTGAGCAATTAAGTCAATTCCTTGTTGTGCACCACTTGTAATTAATAAATGAGCAGGATCTACCGTTAACCCTTGATAGTCTTTTAAGTATTTAGTAATTTCTACGCGAAGCTCTTCATCACCTTGTACAGGGCCGTAAGTGGCCAATATCATTTGATCTTTGTCTAATAGTTTTTGTATTGCTCCTGATAGAAATGGATTCGGTAAAAGACGAGGGTAGAGAATTGCCTGAGAAAAATCATAATACTCTTTTTGACGATTACTTACATATTGAGACCTTACAACATTAACAGCTTTCATGTGCTGCCAATCATATGGTTCCTGTACTTGCAGGGCGCCATCTCTTTTTCTTCTTATGTAAACTCCTTTTCCTGGTTGTATATGTACATAACCTTTTGTTTCGAGCCATTTATATGCTTTGCGAACCGTTAATACACTTACTTTTAAATCATCTGCCATCGTACGTAGAGAAGGGAGGAGCTCACCATCTGTTAACATTCCACCTTGGATACGCTGGACAATTTGCACATAGATTTGTTGATAGAATGGTATATTAGATTCTTTGCGCAGCACAACCTTCATAATTTCACCTGCGTTTCTTTTTATCTTCATTAAAACGGAAAAAACGCCTGAAATCAACTGAAAATTCATACAACTGTTATATGCCGTGATGTACTGTTATACATCATTTCCTCTATACTCATTTCAAGAGTAAAAAGGAGGAAATTAGATGGTTATTTTCAATTATATTCTCATTTGTATTATTTTCGGAACGACATTTTTAACGATTAAGATTGGAATCGAGGCCGGCGCGCCGCCCCTTTTTTCAGCTGGTATCCGTTTCTTTATAGCAGGTGTGATTGTCATAACATTTTTTATTGTGAAACGTAAACATGTCATGACATACCTTTTATCTAAACGAATTATGTATGCTGGTTTTTGTCTTACCTTTATGACCTTTTCGACTTTATATTGGGCAGAGCAGCATATTTCTTCCGGCTTGGCAGCTGTTCTTTCTGCTATAGGCCCAATGATGATTTTACTGCTTCAAGTAAAACGAAATAAAGCAAAGTTGAGAAAGGAACAACTTTTTGCTTTAATAATTGCTCTTGTGGGAGTGGTTTGTATTTCCTTACCAGGATTTCAACAACAAGTTTCTTATGTATGGAGTATCGCCTGTCTTGCTATATTAGTAGGAGCGTTTTTCTACGGAATGGGTGCAATCCATTCGAAGGAGATTTTATCGGATTTACCGAAAGTATCGCCGTTTTTAGTGAATGGAATTCAAATGTTTTATGGGGGATTATTATTGATTGTTTGTTCTATCTTTATAGAAGCTCCAAATCTGTCTGTATTAACATCATGGAGCGTTCAATGGCCTATTCTCTATTTGATCTTTATCGGTTCTATCGGTGGACACGGATTGTATTACTGGCTTTTATCAAAAACGAATCCAGTGTTTCCTTCTACGTGGCTGTATGTTTCACCTTTAATCGCTGTACTGACAGGCTATTTATTGTTAGGAGAACCAATCAAGCCAGTAATGGGAGTGGGAGCTTGTTTCATCTTAATAGGTGTATTTATGGCGAATCGATCGACACTTGAACTATATTGGAAACAAGGGAAGTTATTAAAAAAAGAGATGTAATCTCCTTACAAAGGTAATGTTACACTTTTACTTTACTCTACGTTAAGCTTAAGACCTTTTTATTTTCTATAGGATAAATAAAAAAACTTCTCGTATATAGTCGCAGAATTAAAACTGCAAAATAGTACGAGAAGTTTTTGTGTGTGTTTATGTATTGATAATTAATTTACTTTTTTTATAAATCCTTTGTAATGACGTTTTACGAGCTGGCTTTCTAACGTTTTCATTGTTTCTAACGCAACACCCACGATGATTAGTAAACTTGTGCCACCAATTTGTGCAGAAGGGGGAAGGTTACCGAACTTTGTAAATACGATTGGCAGAACAGAAATAGCTCCTAAGAAAATTGCACCGATAAAAGTTAAACGATACAAGATTTTTGTTACATATTTCTCAGTCATTTTCCCTGGTCGAATACCTGGAACATATCCATTTTGCTTTTTTAAGTTTTCTGCCATTTGTTCAGGGTTTACTTGAACAAATGCATAAAAGTATGTAAATGCAATAATGAGTCCAACGTATAGAACCATACCAATTGGATGTGTAAAGTCAAGATTTGTACTTAGCCATTTGGATACTTCAGAATTAGGGAATAGTTGCGCAATTGTCCGCGGTGTCATTAGAAATGCAGAAGCAAAAATAACTGGAATTACACCTGCGCTATTTACCTTAAGAGGTAAGTGCGTATTTTTTGCTCCTTGATATTGATTATTTCCCGAAACAGCTTTTGCATATTGAATTGGTATTTTACGAATAGCTTGTTGAATGTAAATCACACCAACAATAATTGCTAAAATAACTAACCCAATCAATACTATCTTTACGATATGCATAAACAGTTGATCGCCAACATCTTGAAATTGCTGTAAATACACTTGGTTTACCACATTTGGAATCGCTGCAACAAGACCCGCAAAGATAAGCATAGAAATACCGTTACCTACTCCGTTTGCGGTAATTTGCTCACCTAACCACATTAAAAATGCAGAACCAGCAGTTAATACCGTAGCAATAAATAAATAGGTAGTCCAGCCCGGATTTGAAATGAGTTGTCCACCTGCTATATTGTTAAAGCCAAAAGACATTCCTAAGGCTTGAATGAATGCAAGAATGATTGTAAAATAGCGGGTGAATTGAGCTGATTTTTTGCGGCCCATTTCACCTTGCTTTGCCCACTCTGTAAATTTAGGAACAACATCCATCTGTAATAACTGTACGATGATGGAAGCTGTAATATAAGGTGTGATACCTACAGCAAAGATTGAAAAGTTTTGCAGGGCACCTCCGCCAAAAATATTAAGCATGCCTAGCACATTGGCTTGATCTTGTACTTTTAATACCTCTGCATTAGTATGAGGTACCGGAATAAACGTGCCAATCCGAAATACGATTAACATTGCTAAAGTATAAAGGATTTTACTTCTAATCTCAGCTACTCTCATAAAGTTTGAAATTGTACGAAACATCATGTCGCCTCCTGTATTTTTGTCAGTTGTCTAAATGAAAGAAAACTGATCATTATATCCCGATGAATAAACCGCAAGCCTCCTTCCGTGTAGAATTCATTTAACAAATGGATTTTTAAAAATTTTGCAGTTTTGTCATGGATATAAAAAATACAAATATAAGCGATAGATTGATTTTCGTAATCATTCAATAACCATAATATAACTAATAAATAAAAATTTGTATACAGAAAAGGCAGAAAAGAGTAAAAGTAACAGCTGTTTCATAATTTTCTTTCTAGATAAATAGTTGGATTTGCAAATTATTAACATGGAGCAAAATCATTCCCCTTTGCAGTTATATAACCTTATAGTAATATTATGCTATGAAAACTCTAATTCAAAAAAGAAGGAGCCTGCTATGACAATTATCGATAAATTAAATCTTAATAAATATACAAATATGGCAATAGTTAACCAACCAAACGACTATAATGTCTTTACTGAACAAACGACTACCCTTTCCAAAGATCATGATGCTATTTTTATTTTTGTAGAAACAATTGATGAGATGGTTACGCATACACAACTTATCCTTAATAATGAACAACTATTACTTGAGAAGGGTTATGTATTTCTCGCTTACCCGAAAAAAGGTAACACTCGTTATGAAACTTTTGTTCACAGAGATGAAATATTTCCAGCATTTCCAGCAATGAAAGTTAGAGAGGATGGATATGTAGGTAATAGCGATATCAAGTTCGCGCGTATGGTGAGTATGGACGATGTCTTCACTGTTGTAGGTTTAAAACGTGAAAAAAAGAAAGTTAAGAAAACATCTCCTGTTAGCCAATGTGTTGCGGATTACGAGAATAATGTTAAGGATGTTGAAGCATTATTAGTCGATCATCCCAATGAACTTAAGTTTTATCAAAGCTTAACACCGGGATATCAAAAAGATTGGGCGCGTCACATATTCTCAGCAAAGCAGCAACGGACACGCGAAAATCGTCAACAACAAATGATTGAAATCCTTTCACAAGAGTACAAATCAATCGATTTATTCCGTCGGAAGAAGAAATAAAGCAGTGTCAGCGTGCCAGACGTAGAACTGGAGCATGACAAAATGACTTGAACTTTTTAAAAGATTGTGGTTTCGATTTCCTATTAATATTAGGTACTATCTATAATGAATTTGAACCAGTTTAGAGCATATAAGAAATAAAAGAATTAAAATGAAAAAGGTGTATTTTAATGAAATCGTATATTATAGTTGGAGCTGGAATTCTAGGAGCATCTACTGCTTATCACCTTGCAAAGGCAGGGGTTAATGTTACATTAGTTGACCGTCAAGATTTAGGGCAGGCAACGGATGCGGCAGCTGGAATTGTGTGTCCTTGGCTTTCACAGCGTCGTAATCAAGCTTGGTACAAAATCGCAAAAGGTGGAGCTCGTTACTACGCTTCTTTAATTCAACAATTAGAAGAGGATGGCGAGACGGATACAGGTTATAACCGAGTAGGTGCTATTAGTTTACATACAGAGGATAAAAAGTTAGATCAAATGGAGGAACGAGCGTATAAACGACGCGAGGATGCTCCGGAAATAGGTGAAATTACTCGCTTATCACCGATTGAAACGAAACGTTTATTTCCGCCTTTATCAGAAGAATATGGCGCTGTACATATAAGCGGTGCTGCTCGAGTAAACGGACGGGCTCTTCGTCAATCCCTTGTAAATGCTGCTAAAAAGCATGGTGCTACCTTTATAAAGGGAGACGCAGTTTTAATTCATGAAAACAAGCATGTTACAGGTGTTAAAGTAAACGGTAAAGCGTTAACGGCAGATCAAGTTATTGTAACTGCTGGTGCATGGGCAAACGAGTTACTAAAGCCGCTTGGTATTAACTTTCTAGTGACTTTCCAAAAAGCACAAATTGTTCATTTACATATGCCAAATACGGATACCAAAAGTTGGCCAGTAGTTATGCCACCAAATGATCAGTACATCCTAACTTTCGAAGATGGCCGAGTAGTTGTAGGTGCAACGCACGAAAATGATACGGGTCTTGATTACCGAGTTACAGCAGGTGGTTTACATGAAGTGTTTGATAAAGCACTGTCAGTTGCTCCAGGTCTGGCAAATAGCACGATGCTTGAAACAAGAGTAGGATTTAGACCGTTCACACCAGGTTTTCTTCCTGTAATTGGTTCATTACCTAACTTTGAAGGCATACTAATTGCCAATGGACTTGGTGCTTCTGGTTTAACAGCAGGACCATACCTAGGTTCCGAACTTGCAAAGCTTGCTCTTGGTCAACCGACAGAACTTGACCTTAGTCATTATGATGTAGCTGGAGCGATTGAATAATTATATAATGAATAAATTCATATATTATAAAACGATTATGGCTTTTGTTACATACTTGTGATATTATTTACATTTATACCAAAAGAGGACGTGACTTATTGTGATTAAAATTGAAATACCTGAAGTAGATATTACTATTACAGAGCGCAAACAAGTAATAAAAGGAGACGAGCCAAGAATTACTCCTATTCATGGGTTCATCGATTTCCACCTGATTCCAAGAGATAAAGGCGGCATTTTTATGTTTTATAACATAAATGACGAGCTTCTCTTTGTTGGGAAAGCAAGAAAACTAAGACAAAGAATTAAAAAGCATTTTGAAGACAATGTTTCACCAATTAAAGCCCACAGAGATGAAGTATATCGAATTGATGTATGTGTAGTAGAAGACCAATTGGAAAGAGAAATTTACGAAACATATATTATTAACGAGCTTCAGTCAAAATGCAATGTGGATAAAGTGTTTTTTAAATAAAAAGCATTGTAGTTTGTCTATTATAAAATCCCCCCAGTATTGTTCTGGGGGGATTTTATTTGAATACCATTGTTGTACACTTTTATTTTTCAATGCTACATCATTTGTTCATTGTTTATTTATAGATCTTCATCGAATCCTCTTTCTTTATGACACGCTTATGTATTCAATATAAGAACCTCCTAAAAATGAACAACTTTACATAACAAGAAAAAACAAACATATACTGGTACAAGCAAACTAGAAAGGAGACAATCATGAACTGGTTAGAAGCCTTTATTTTAGGAATCATTCAAGGGTTAACGGAATTCTTGCCTATTAGCAGTACTGGTCATTTGTATTTAGGGAGACATCTTTTTAGTTTAGATGAAGCAGGTCTTTTTTTAGATACGATGCTTCATATCGGAACGTTACTTGCCGTGTTTATTTACTATAAGAAAGAGTTTATCTATTTAATTAAAAATCCGTTTTCAAAGCTCACATTTTTACTCATTGTTGGAACAATTCCTGCTGTTATTATTGGCCTATTATTTAAAGATTTTTTTGAAGACATTTCAAAGACAGGTGTCACAATTGGTTGGGAGTTTTTAGTGACGGGTTTGTTTCTATATATGGCAGAGAAACAAACAAACGGACGGAAGAAGATGGACGATATTACATATCAAGATGCTTTGATTATTGGTTCGTTTCAAGCATTTGCTATTTTTCCAGCAATCTCTCGTTCGGGCATGACGATTGTCGCTGCACTTTGGAGAAAGCTAGATCGTGAAACAGCAGCATATTTTTCCTTTTTATTATCGACACCTGCTATTGTTGGAGCAATCATTTTGCAGTCTGTTGATGTCTTTCAAGGGAAAGCAGAAGCAATCTCTAGTACGTCTTTAATTATCGGTACATTATCTGCGGCATTCTTTGGTTATATCGCAGTCTCTTGGATGATTCAGTATTTAAAACATCATTCTTTAAAGATATTTGCGTACTACGTATGGGCTCTCGGAATCTTAATTTTAACTTTACAATTTACTGGCGTATTTTAGGAGGAGAGAACGTGAAAAAATCCTGTCTCGCATTTATACAACAGGATTTTTTATTTTATAATTCTATTAACATGTTAGGAAAATGAATGGGATTATATAGAATGAAGAACAAAATAAAAATTTAGATTTTAGTATAGGTATCATGAGATGGGAGGTAGAAAAATATCGGAGAAAGTGATAGTTATTGGCGGAAGCATTGCGGGGAAATTAGCAGCAAAAGCTTTATCTCATTTCTTTCGAGAAGTGATCATTTTAGAAGCTGGTGAAGAGTGGAGTGAAAAAAGTCCTAGAAAAAGAGTGCCACAAAGCTATCACCCCCATGTGTTATTAAAAGGAGGAGCAGAAGCAATTGAGAAATTATTTCCTAATATTACGGCGCAATTAATAGAAGATGGAAGTATTGTAAATAACTTTACTGGTGATTTAAAGTGGCATCACTTTGGCTTATGGAAGCAACCCTTTGCCGGAGAATTGAAAATGGTCCAACAGAGTCGTCCTATGCTGGAGTGGCATTTACAAAGGCGAATCAATCAAGTTTCTAATATTATAACGAAATATGAAACGATAGCGGATCAGTTGCTAATAGATCAGCAGCATAACAAAATCTCCGGAGTAAAAGTACGATGTTTGAGAACAGGAATAGAAGAGGAACTTCATGCAGATGTAGTTGTTGATACAAGTGGATTTGGTTCCAAGAATATAGATTGGTTACAAACGTATGACATAGAGGTGAAGGAAGAAAAAGTATGGATTCAGCTATTTTATGCAACTAGATTATTTTGTCTAAAACAGAAAGAACGTCTTGACTGGTGTAACTTACTTGTTTCCCCTAGTTTTCCTGAAAACCCTTATGGCGCATTCATTCAAACGATTGAAGACAATCGTTATTTTGTGACTTTTAGTGGTTACGCCAATGAACGTGCACCTCAAACTGATGAAGAATTCCTTGCCTTCGCTCATAAGTTACCTATTCCAGATGTACTTCATTTTCTTGAACAAGCAGAACCCATTACAGATATAAAAATACATAAGATTCCTTACCAAGTACGTCGGCGTTTTGATTTAGTAAGAAATATCCCAGAAGGTCTCCTAGTAATTGGAGATGCTCACTGTCGTTTTGATCCTGTATTTGGACAAGGAATTTCTGTCGCAGCGATGGAAGCAGCAGAATTGCAAAAGTGTCTCCAGCAAGGCAGTTCGCTAGAAAAAGGGTTCACTAGGAAATTTTATAAGCGAATTTCTAAGATTATTGCAACGCCGTGGGAAATGGTTACTACAGAATCATTTCGTCATCCTAAGATTAAAGGAGACAAGGCTTTTATGCAGCCATTTCAACAGTGGTATACGAAAAAAATATATCAACTTTCCGCCAATAATTCAGAAATTTACACCCGATTGGTTAGAGTTATGAATCTTATACGTACCCCTTTACACCTTTTTCATCCAAAAGTATTGCTTGCTATATTTACGAGTCGATGGAAATAGCCTTTCTCCAGCAGGAATTCACGACTAAATAGCAAATTTATATAGTTGATTGATTTTGAAAAGGACTGGTTAGCAAATGGAAATATACATAGAAAAGTTAAAGGTACAAGATGCAGAGGAATTGTTTGCTTTTGAATGTAGTAACAGAGTTTTTTTCGAAAAGATGGTGCCTAGTCGTGGAGATGATTACTATACATATGAAACGTTTCAAAAGATACTGTATGAATTATTAAAAGAACAAATTGAAGGTATTTCATATTTTCACCTCATAAGAAATCATGAAGGGACAATCGTCGGGCGAATCAATTTAGTGGACATTGAGAAAGACAAAGAATTAGGATACCTTGGTTATCGAGTAGGAGAAGAGTATGTTGGAAGAGGCATTGCAGCTAAAGGTGTGAAAATCCTCTTAGATGAAGCAGTAAACTATCATGTTACTGAAATTCATGCGAAAACAACAAATAATAATATTGCTTCTCAAAAAGTATTAGAAAAGAACTATTTTTCACGTATCTCAATCGATGAAAAGGCAGCAGAGTTATACGGTCAAAAAATTAATTTCATCCATTATATTTGGAGACATACTAATTAAAACAAAAAAGGGGAGCAATACAATTATGGACTTACGTTATCCGATTGGTCATTTCACTTATGAAGAAAACATTACGCAAGATACAATAGAAAATTGGATAAAAGAAATTGAAAATCTTCCTGCAGAGTTAACAAAAGCGATAAAAGGCTTGCAAGAAGATCAGCTTGATACACCATATCGTACCGGTGGATGGACAGTGCGTCAGGTCGTTCATCATGTTGTCGATAGTCATATGAATAGTTATATTCGTTTTAAATTAGCCCTTACAGAAAACAATCCTACGATTAAACCATACATGGAAGAAAAATGGGCAGAACTTCCTGATTCAAAGCTACCAGTAGATGTATCCCTAGTGTTATTGGAAGCATTACATAAAAGATGGGTAAATTTATTACGTTCTTTAGGACCTGCGGATCTTGATAAAACGTTCAATCATCCGGAAACGGGTAAGAATAAACTTGCTGTTGCAATTGGACTTTATGCATGGCATGGTCGTCATCATACAGCACACATTGTATCTTTACGGAAAAGGTTAGGTTGGTAATCTATAAGACTTCATACAAAAAGACTATCTGTAAACTAGATAGTCTTTTTGTATATTTAAAAGAAAATAATGCATTTTGTTCCAAAATATACGGGGTTAATACTTTTGTTTTTGCATAAACATACATTTCTCGTTATTTTGTTGTGTATGTGACTAATGCTTTTTGGATGCTATAAATACTATCATCCTTTTTGAATTCTTTCGTAATCGGATTGTCCATACTAGAAATCCAAATTTTAAGTTCTGCATCTAAATCGAAATGACCAGCTGTCTCAATGCTATACTGTGTAATGCTTTTATAAGGAATAGAATGATATTCTGTTTTCTTACCAGTCAGCCCTTGCTTATCAACTAAAATGAGACGACGATTTGTAAATACGATTAAATCGCGAATCAACTTATATGCATGTTCAACTCGTTCATCTTCAAGCATAATCTTTTCTAAATCACGTTCCACGCTATCCGTATTCGCATCAGAAGCGTTTCCTAAAATCCCATTAAATAAACCCATATAAAATTCCTCCTTTATTATGAATGGAATGAGTTCCTTACATTGTATCACGTTATGCAGGAAGAGATTCTTACATAATGTAAAGAGGTTTTATTACTCATTGCAATGAATTTATTAATACTTCCTCCTAATATCTTATGCTAAAATGAAGTAAATAATAAAATCAATAAATGATAGCAGAGGGAATATGGATGAAAAATATCGGTTTAGTATTAGAAGGCGGAGGGATGAAAGGCTTATATACAGCAGGAGTCCTAGAGTACTTTATGGAGAATGATTTATTTTTTCCGTACGTAGTCGGTGTTTCGGCAGGTGCATGTATGGGGGCTACTTATTTGTCTCGTCAAAAAGGGAGAAATAAAAAAGTAAATACAGAATTAGTTTCTGATCATCGTTACATATCCTATCGAAATTTATTATGGAAACGTGAACTATTTGGCATGGACTTCCTATTTGATGAAGTTCCGAATAAAATTGTGCCATTTGATTTTCAAACATTTTTAAACGGAAATGAGCAGTTTGTTATAGGGACAACGGATTGTGAATTAGGACAAGCTGTTTATTATAATAAGCAGGAGCATGGGAATGACATTTTAAAAATTATTCGTGCATCGAGTTCTGTACCGTTTATTGCTCCAGCTGTGGACTATGATGGGAAAAAACTATTAGACGGAGGAATTATTGATCCCATTCCAATTCGAAAGGCACAATACGACGGGTTTCAAAAAAATATAGTTATTATGACAAAACCAAAAGGATACGAGAAACAACGGAATAAGTTTTCACCTATGGCGAAATTTTTATATCGACGTTATCCGAAAATATCGGAACTATTAGTAAATCATTATCACTTTTATAATGAAACCGTTTCTTACATGTATTCTGCAGCGCAACAAGAGAACTTCTTTGTGATTCAACCAAGTGTACAGCTACCTATAAGCGGTATAGAACGCAATAAAGAGAAACTCGTTAATTTATATCACCTTGGGTATAACGATGCAAAGAAGCAGCATGAGAAGTTATTAGAGTGGATGAACAAATAAGGAGTGATCGATTGATACTAGGAAAAAAGACGATTTTTGAAGAGCTAAAGAAGTTACATCATCATTTAACTCAGCCATTTCCATATCGTGATACGAGCAAAATATATCAAGATTTTAAGGAAAGTTTTTCTGAGGAAGATTGTTTAAATGCTGATTTGAATACGTATTGGATGTACATTGCAGGGAGTTTAAGCTATGTTTTAAATGGTAAAGCAAATAAAATCCTGAAAAATCAAATTGAGCGGATGCACTTGTCGTTTTTTGATATTTTTAAACAGTATCGTTTTTTAGAGAATCATATAGAAAAGTACTCAGCATTTTATAAAGAATATATGTATTATGAAAGAGCTCGTAAACTATTAATCTATTATCTTTCCTAAAAGCTCATAAAAACACACAGACAGCAGCATGGTTTGTGTGTTTTTTATTTGTTCATAAAATATACAACATAGTCACGGTGTTTATATAGGAATTTTCACATGAGAAACGAAAATAAATATAGAGAACATTTATGCTATGAAAGGAGAATAGAAATGAACTCTATTTTAAGTCCCTTGATAAATGAGCTTGCGGAACAATTACAAAATGAAAATGAACAAACTTTACATCAGTTTCTAGATGAAATGAAAACAAATGAGACACCGCTTATAGAGATTTGTCCTATGAACGAAGGGTATCGTCTTATTACTTATCTTTGGTTAGGTGATGAAGAAACAGAAAATGTATATGTATGTGGAAGTTATCCTGGGTGGGATCTTACTTCAAATAAATTAGAGAAGCTATTACATACAAACCTATGGTATAAAACATTTCGGACCAATGAACAATTTGTTTCTACATATTATTTTTCTGTTAACGATTATTTTGAACATGATTGGGTAAAACGCAGTAAACATTACCAATTGGATCAATTTAATAGTAAAACATTTGGTACTAATCCCGATAAAGCGTCTTTTTTAGAACTAGGAACAGCAATCCAATATGATAAAACATATTTTCAAAATCATATTCCTCATGGAGAAATCGAAACATATTCGTTTTACAGTTCAGCTTTAGGGAATGCAAGGAAGCTTATTATTTACACACCTCGCGATTACTCTCGTACATCAACGCCTCAAGACCTTGTCATTACATTTGATGGCAGTTCATTTATGCAAAATCTTTCTGCAGCTATTACGCTTGATAATCTAATTTACAAAAAGGAAATTCCTTCGTGTATTGTAGTTGGAATGGATCATGTAGATCGATTTGCTGAGCTTACTTATAACGATAAAATGAATTCATTTTTAAAAGATGAGTTACTTCCTTGGATTCAAACGAAATATCATGTACAAAAGGATCCAACTCATATAACGATTGCTGGTCTAAGTCTAGGTGGTCTAGCAGCATTTTATGCAGCGTTGCAGTATCCTCATGTTTTTGGCAATGTGTTGTCACTTTCAGGTTCCGTTCATCGAAAAAAAGACGGTTATGAAGATACGATTCCATGGATTGAACAGAAATTTTTAACAAGCAGCAGCAAATACCCATTTCATACGTATATGGCAGCCGGAGCACTTGAGAACAAATCACTTTTAGAAGCGAATAGAAGCCTATATAAGACTCTTAAAGAAAATGAATACCAAATCACCTATTTAGAATTTTCAGGTGGTCACGATGAAATTTGGTGGCGCGAACTGTTTGCGGAGGGGTTACTAGCACTATATCATTCTAAAAAGATCGTTTAAAGAGAAGGGAAGAGGTAAGCTATGAACAAAAAAGATTTGGAAAAAGCGCTAAAAAAACAAGAAATCTTAGTAAAGGATGAGAAGGTTTGGTCTTTTACGTATGAAGATCATATAGATTCTATTATTAAACGTGCAGAAAAAGAAGGAGCTTTTAATGATTTATCAGGAAAGGGGAAACCCCTTAACATTGATAAAAGTCTTTCTTATAACCCTGAAAAACAACTTTATAAAACATTGAAAGATAATCATGTTTTACCAAAATGGGTAGAACTGGCTAAAGAAATTGATAGTTTAAAAGAAAAATTGAAGGAATATACAAATCCGGAGGAAGCAGCAAAGGTAGTTCGACATATTAATAAAAAGATTTTAGAACATAACTTAATTTGTCCGCGAGCAGCGCAAAAGATGAGGGTGAAAGCGGATTTTTAATAGTTGTCTGTTTGCGTAAATATTAGTTGAGCAAAGTTATCAGCCTGTTACCATGGGAGACTATCGATTTGAAACATTACCAATTGACCTAGATGAAGTCATTGATGCTGAAAATGAAGTAGAAATGTGGGATCTTTATGAAGAACATTTTGGCGGACAAGGTCATAAAATTGGCGGTTATCCATTTTTTACACAAACCGACCCAAGAGAATGGGAAAAAGCATATCAAGAACATAACATTTTACTCCTACAAATTGATACAGATGATGATTTAGGCATAATGTGGGGAGATTACGGCGTTGCAAACTTCTTTATTACAAAAGAAGTTTTACTAAACTTAGATTTCTCCAATGTACTGTATAATTGGGATTGCTGTTAGGATGAAAAAAGCCTCTGCCTGGAAATTGGTTCAGTGAGAGGCTTTTTGTAAGTCATATACGTTATGATATGAAAAGATAGGACTGATGCCATTAATGCTTCCAATAAAGACTTGAAGCATTAATGGCATGTTTATCGAATAATGGTGGAATAAATATATTATGTTAACTAAAATAAAAAAATGGCAATTCAAGAATGATAATAGGTTAAAAACAGCATTTTAATGGACAAACCCATTATTTGGTTATATTTAATAAAATAGATATAAATATAGGAATTAACACAGCAAACAAAATGGATTACAGAATTGATGATTAAAAAACAATCTATAATTAAAATAAAATTTAAATGCTCGCTCCAAAAAATTATTATCATCAGCGTTAAAAATAATCTGCTGCGATGAAATAAATATAAATTACACACAAGCATATACAAATCTAAAGAAATGATATATGAATCAAATTTCATTAAAAATTCCCGTTTCATCTCAAAATGTATAGTTTACTTGCTTATAGAGACACGGAACTCCTTTCTTTGTGTAACTTCCTATAATAAGTATTATGTTAACTAAATAAAATAAAGTTACTTACTGTTTGTTCATTGATTCTCCCCGCTCTTTTACCTTTTATAATGTTAGCGTCAAATCAGTTAGTATGCTTGTTGTGGAATTTAGCTTATTAACTGATTTGACGCTAATTATTAAAGTGTGTTTGTTAATAGAATTATTTTTGTTCAGACTCAAAAAAATTTATTTCTTCTGTTGAAAAATTTCATATTTTCTTTGTAAGAACAATTCTTTATCTTTGTAAATCTGACAGTATATTTCTGGCTACTCAGTCTTGCTTATCTCTTCAATTCTTTCAAAGTCTCCAGCACAGCAATCGTAAACGCAGAGTTTGCCTCTTTCTCTAAAGTTCGGAAATACAAGCTTCTTAAGAACGTTCTAATATTTTGTACTAAAATATCATTTTGAGGAGATGGATCTGCTTCAATTATCGTAAAGCTGTGAAGCCAGTTTTTCCATTCTTCTTCCACCAATGTATTCTGGTTCCATAAAGACATTACTGCAGTCACTAATCTCTCATCTTCAAAGTTTATGTACAAGTAATCGTGCAGACAAACCTTATGACGAACAGCAACAAGTATTGCATGAGCGAATTCACGATTTTGTATAGTACGGGCCAGAGCATTTAGGGCATCTGCGACATGCGCAGTAGAATGAGCCCATCCTTTCCCTTCTATATATCCCCTTACATCCTGTTCAAGATACACATAATCAAGAACTTGTTCTGCGACGCTGTATAGCTGTTCTTCAGATAAGAACGATTCTCTTTCATGAACAGATAAAACGAGTGGTGGGATCAAAATAGAAAAAGCACGCTTAAAAACAGAGTCCGTTCCTTTATCACCGATTTTGTAAAACAAATAGTCGGGACTCAGTGCCTGCAGCAGTAGTCCGCGTAGCTCCTTCTGCCTAAATACTTCACCTGTAATCCATCGTGACAGCGTACTGTAAATCAGTTTATCGCGCAGTTCGGCATCAGGTGATCCGATATAGTCAAGCATCCATTGTGCATATGGATATGCGTCCACATCTTCCGGGACGGAGTAATTGTTATTTTTGATGCGTTGTAGCTCTTGTTTCAATTCGTATTGGTCCATCATAATATTTTCTGTCCTCTCTTTTAAAGTTTTTATGTCTTGTTTTTTACACTACCCTATATTTCTCTTTACGGGATTAGTAAGTCTATAGTATCACCGATTGGGGTGTTATTTGGAACAAATCTTACTAGACCAACAAAAAAACAAAATGATGCGCAAACTAATATCAGCTTGCACGTCATTTCGTTTTTTCTATGCTTTAGATTAGTTAAGTATTAAATTATCCTCACTTAGATGTCCCTAACTTAAAACATTATTTATTTAAATCTTTTTTCGTTACTTCACTTCTAATATTTACATCTTTTGAGAATTCAGTATCGTTTTTTAGATTATTAGGATATTTATTTTTACGTTCTCGATTATCGTTTCGATTCGTCATAAATTGTCCTCCTCTTATTAAGATTTGTACCTATTTTGTACCAAAGGAACAATTCCATACAGATTAAATTTTTATTTTATCTCTAAGTAAATACACTATGAACTGATAATGTTTACAACTCCTTTTTCCACTTTTTGTGCACTTTCTTTTAGGCAAAATACTTACTTGTTGGCACATACTACTCTTATTGGAGGTGACAATCATGGGACACAATCAAAACCCATTTACAACAAAGAAGCGTAATGCCAACGGACAATACGATAAGGAACCACACAGCATCGACAGCCACGGCAATTTTGTACCTAACACACCAACGAATGAAGCTGTTCTTCGTGCTGAAAGACCAAAGAAGAAATGAAAAAAGCCCTGGAATTCTCTCCTGGGCTTTTTTCATTTCTAATAATTTTTATTGATATCGCTTGTCAAAATTGATGAGTAAGTAACATTATCTTTTTGCTGTCTCACCAAGAATACTTACGACCTCTGATTCTGCATGACCATCCCTCTCTTCTATCAGCATTAACAGTCACTGCTCGAGTATCAACTGCATCTGGAAGAACCGATTTTTACTACTAGAGACGGTAATAAGATGAATCCAATTTGACACAATACATTCAATATATTTCCAAGCTATCTGGACATGATAAAAGATGAGGTGACTGTCATGAAGGATGAGATATTAGAATTAGTACCAGGATCGGTAAAGAAGTTACTCCAGAAAGAAGTTAAAGATGGGAACCGATGCCTCATTGATTTGGTTGTCGATGAGGCAACTACTTATGGATTTGAACCGGAGCAAGTAGTCCCTTGTATCATGGCGGGTTATTATGTTTACGAATCCACGACCTATCCCAGTGAAATGGAGGAAGAATGGAAGTTGAGCTTGGTTTTTCACGCGGCCAATCGTTCGGCAATGAAGCTTCTGTCTTATGGGAAGTATAAGGCGAAACGATCAGAAAGTGGATGGATGAGGTATACAAATCCATAAAGTTTACTTAACGTTCACTAATTAGCTTGATGAGCATGGAGTACCGTAAGCAAAAAGGAAATTTATCACATTAAGCTAATTCGATATGAAAAAGTCCGATTTCAACCCCGTTAAGGTTGCATCCATCTGAAGAACAAGTATTAAAAGGAATTAAAAAAGCTGTGGAATTTACACATTCAACGGCTTTTTTAATGAATATGACTTAAATGAACTATTCTCTAAAGATTGATTTTAATTGCTATACTCAATACAGCAGCTGAGAAAAATTCATTTAAGAGTTGGCATGCGAAGTTTCATGTTACATATTATCCGATTAGAAAAAAGTAGATTTACCTCCCTCCTGCTCGTCATTACATCATTTCTCTCATACATTTACTACACTATCGTTGTAACACGGATTTCTGGTCCCTAAGAAGCTGGTAAATCAGATTCGAATTTATTTTTTTGTCTCTTTAAACCTAATTTGCCAGCGTAATAATCAAGTGTTTCTAAAACAGTAAAACGATGTCCGAGTTAACAACAAGGTTAGAGATGCGAAGAACGAGTTAACCAGTTTTATCTTGCATACCAAAAAAGACCATAATCTGTCATAACAGAGGCGTGGCCCATTTGATGCAACATGGCCGTAATATTGCCACGGTGATATGTTCCATGATTCACAACGTGTAGGACCACTTCAGAAAAACTAGTTTCCCGTAGCCCAGCATATGGATTATCAAGCACTAGCGTCTTTTCCAAATCTTCTTGTTGATTGAAAAACGATGTATACTGCTCAGATAAGTCGAAAAACATCGTTTCAATTCCCTCGATACTTTTCGTTTCAGTCTGTTCTTTCAAATGATCTGTAAATGCCAATGCTTCCTTCATGCTTTTACCAGAAAGAATGTTTAACCAACAGTAATCGGTAAGGTAAATGTGCGAAACTGTCTTTGATACGGATGGAAACACGCTTTGAATTTCCTTATGGTAAATGTCCCGTGGAAGTTCTTTTAACCGATCAAAAATTGTTTTATTCGCCCATACGTGGTAGTCATACAGGTTTAATGCATGATGCGTCATATTAAATCCCCTCCTTTTCCCACTATTCTTAATTATTCTTTTGATATGTGTTTTGTTCTGTTTCTATCTAACTAATCCCTCTTCCGCTCACCTGCCCAGTTAGGATTAGTTAAATTGTATTGTTATTAAACATTTGAATTGAGAACCACTCCAGGATCAAAGTTTGCTCATGCTATTGATAAAATGCAGACCTTTCCTTAAAATCCACAGGTGACTTCAATATTATGTACGGTTAATACTATTGGGACAGCTGGCGCCTTATTTAGCTTAGGGTACTATTTAGTGGTGAGTATGATTACATGGGGAATGAGTTTACTTCATACAGGTTCCTTACTAACAATGCCATTGTATTTTCTTATTCTTGTTATCATTATGGCTATTACTTGCAGGATTTTTCTTTATACTTCCAAGTTAAAGAATTCAAGTGTTTAATTTAAAACGAAAAGAGACTCATCATAATGAGTCTCTTTTGTAGAATGTAATAAAATTTAAACATGGTAACATGCTCACGCTGCTCCGCGATAAATCTTTTGCTTTTCCTGTTGCCGATTAGGTGGTCGAATCAAAATAGCGATGATAAATGATACAACACACAATGCGCCAATTACAATAAAAGTTGGCTTAAATCCACCTAGAAATGCACCAATAAAGGAACCTGCGAGTGCTCCAAAACCAAAACCTTGATATACGATTCCGTAGTTTTTACTATGATTTTTTAGACCAAAGAAATCACCAACAATAGCTGGAAAAATGGTGATATTTCCACCAAAACAAAAAGCAACGCTTGCTACACATACAAAATAGATACCATAATTTAAGTCCACAAAACTAAGAACAAAAACAGATATAGCTATAACGACAAACGTTGCGGAAACAATTTTTAAACGACCGATTTTATCTGACAACGGTCCCAAAATAATTCGGCCAACCGTATTAAAGATCGCAACCATAGCGACAGCATTAGCTGCTGTTGCGGCGCTAAGCCCTACGAGTTGAACACCGATATCTTTTACCATGCTAATTAAGTATAAGCCACTCATACATGATGTAAATAACATAATAAATAACAGATAAACTTCTTTTGTGCGTAGCATTTCTCTTGTTGTATAGTCATGACTTTTTGTTTCATGAACTGTATCTTGTTCAGCGGCTTTATGGATAAAACAAGCGCCTATTACTATCATAACTGCAACAATTAAGCCCCAATATAAAAACGCTTGTGATACACCAACTGAATCAATGAACTTTGCGTTAATGTATTTAAAAATTAGGCTACCCATGCCATATGCGGAGACAGATATACCAGCAATTAAACCTTTACGCTCTGGAAACCACTTTATTAAATTGGACAGTGAAGTAATATAGGCTGTACCATCTGCGTAACCTACAACAACTCCTGCTAGTACATAAAGCATTGGTAATGAGGAAACTTGCGAACTAAGCATCAAGCCAATTCCTAAGGCTAATCCGGCTATCATAATGAGTTTGCGAATTCCCCATTTTTCTTGTAATTTACTCGCAAACAAAGTTGAAAATGCTAAAGAAAAACTAGTGATCGAGAAGGTTATAGCAACAGAGTTAAGATTCCAGCCAAATTTACTTACTAAAGGTTGATTAAATAAGCTCCATGTATATATCGTTCCAAGACCCATTTGTACAATGATTGTACCGAGGACAACAAGCCATGGATTAACAGATGAATGTTTCATACCATCTTTTCCTCTCTTTTCTTAATTCAATTCTTTTCAATCATTGTCTAACGATGTTTATTATAACCACAATGCTACGCCAGATACGGATATTGAAGTGAAAATTAAAATGAATTAATACGGAGTAATACATTTCATATAAACAAGTGTTTCACTGTGATAGATATGTGAAAATTCTCATCTCAAGCTACTACAGCATTACGTTAAATTGGAATGTTTATTTCATTTTTAGACACTCTAAAAATGAGAGGTGTTATAAATGAATAATCCATACTCAAGAAAAGAAGGAAAAATTGATAATAAGAATAAAAACCTGTATAAAAGTGATGATGTTATTGACCTGGATGCAGATGAACAAGCAATGAACGGATTGTACGGAATGCCAGAAACTGAGCTGGAAGATAGTGATCATCACGAAAAAGAGACTTCAAAAAAATAAAATGGAAAATAGGTAATTTGCGTTCTTGATTGTTCTTTAACAACAAAAAGACACTCCGTTGTATTGGTAAGTGTCTTTTTGTTGATTAGATATATACGATTTTATTGCAGTAAAGCTGTGTTAAGATAAGGCATCTTCTAATGCTTATATACATATCGTATCAAACAATGTGATTATTTAGATGGGACTTCAGATGTATTTTTCTATCCTTAAAAAGTCTTATGGAAAATAAAAACAGATTAATATTCAATTTCATCGTAGTCTTTTGGCTGCGGCACAGTTTGCATATTCGCAGCATCTTTCGGATCACTGTAGATTGCATTTTGTTCTGTGCTCATGTCTTTCAAGTTTTGTTTTTTATTGTTATTAGGTTGTTTTTTCATCAGAATTCACTCCTTTTCTTTTCAAAGGTAGTTATGCCCTAATTTAGGTACTTTTACTTATGGTAACGGTGTGTATGAACAAAGGGTTTATTGAGCAAATGTATCAGCCACTAAATTGCTAAATTCTCTTAAATATTGAAGATAGTTGTTTCCGCCATAGTTATATCTTTTGTTATACATCTTTGCGATAACGACATTATATTCAGGAATAACTAAAATCGTTGGCCCTGTCACACCTAATATTTGATAAGATCCTTTTGGAACTCGTTCACCTATTTCACTTTGTAATGCTGGTGTATTTTGAACAAACCAAAATAATCCGTTTTGTGGTAAATCTGTATTTTTATAATGAGGACATTGAACTTGTGTTGCAATTTCAATAACTTTTTTCGGTACGATTTGATTTCCATTGATATATCCTTTATTCAAATGTAGATTACCCCAATAAGCAAATTCTCTTGCAGAGACAAAAAGGTTCGTCTCTGTTCCGTCATCTAGTTTCCCTACATGAGAAACTGCTTCCTCATTGGGATTCATAACCACTTGAACCAAATTCTCATGTTCTTTTGTTCGCCAAGCAGTTTCCTTAAATCCCGCAGGTGTAAAAACTCGTTCTTTTAGTAACTCTGGAAAGTTTTTGCTATATAGCTTATTTATGAGCTGTGTCATCATTAATACATTGATGCCTCTGTATGCCCATCCTTGTCCAGGTTCGAATTCTCGATACATTGTTCCATTCTCTTTCGTGTTTAAACCATGTGAATGTGTTACTAAATGTCTTATGGTTGTTTTACCGAGTATGTCCTTATCATAATCTTCGAAGTAATCCGCTGCATAATCATCAAGGTGCTTTATTTTTCCTTCATAAAGTGCATAGGCGATTGCGAGCCCTAAATAACTTTTTCTTGCAGAAGCGACATGAAACTGTGACGATGCTGTAATTGGAGAGCTATCGATCGTATTAGAATGATTTCCGCTATAGTGTTCTAGTACAACTTCATTATCTTTTAGAATAAATAGTGCTGCGGCAGAGCTATGATTCCATTCTTTTATATCTTCAACCCATGAAATTAATTCCGCGTATTTATCCATTTTTCAATTCCTCTCATTATCAAACTACATGTATCGAATTCCAAATTCGACAAAAAACGTTAAACCCCTTCGTATAATCTATTTGAAATGAAAAAGAGCTTAATTTCTTTTGTCTCAAGAAATTAAGCCCAAATCCCAAATTCACTTAAATCATTCTATTGGACCAGGATTCATGTTTTTTCCATAAAATATTTCATCCGTTTCCGTTGTTAATTTCCTTGTAATTTCTTCTTGTTCTTTTGCGGTTAATTTTTCTTTTGTATAACCAAATAGATAGTTGTTTAAATCAAATTCTTTTAGTTTACATTTTGTATGAAAAATATGTTCTTGATATACATTGACATCAATCATGTCATACAAACTTTTTACGTTTTCTGGAATGTAATTTTGGATAGAATTTATCTCGTGATCGATAAATAATTTATGCCCTGTTATATCTCTTGTAAACCCACGAACACGGTAATCAATTGTCATAATATCTGTATCGAATGAATGAATAAGATAATTTAGCGCTTTAAGCGGTGAGATTTCCCCGCATGTAGATACATCAATATCCGCTCTAAAAGTACTGATACCCTCATTTGGATGAAATTCCGGATACGTATGGACCGTAATATGACTTTTATCTAGCTGCATGACAACTGAATCAGGAAGCGGTCCAGGTGATTCAGTGAATGACTCAGTCGGAACTTCTACGATTGGACCTTCTGAAACCAATATAGTTACGCTTGCTCCTTGTGGAATATAATCCTGTTTGGCGATGTTTAATACATGTGCACCTATAATGTCAGATACATTTTGTAAAATCTTTGTTAATCTGTCTGCGTTGTATTGTTCATCTATGTATTCTATATAAGCTTCCCGTTCTTCTTTTGTTTTTGTGTAACAAATGTCATACATATTAAAACTTAATGATTTTGTGAGATTATTAAATCCATGCAATTGAATACGTTGCTCTGGTGTTAGTTTCATGATTGATTTCCCCTTATACTGTAATATTCATTGATTATTTACAAATCCCATATAAAATATGATTCCATACTACAATTTTTTAATGCATGGTTCTTTTTAACGACATTGAGATATGTATTAACAATATTGCATATGCATTATTGTTTTTTTATTTTTAATATTTTTGTAAAAATACGGTAAATGAAATTCTTTTTTGTTTTTATCCCATAAACAAGGTTTGTTCTTGTAATATGGAGCATAATTGAGATTTTGTTATATACAAAAAGAACTTGGATTCAATTGGATCCAAGTTCTTTTGTATACCTGATCTATTCATATTTCTAGCTGTGTAAACTTCCTTTCAACCAAGAGCGCGGTCGATAGAAACCGATTGGAATTTGGATGAGACTCGTTTTTCCTTGTGAATCGGCCCTGTAGATTTCATCACACAAGTTTGCATCGAATCCAAGAAGCGGGTGTCCTCCTAGTCCCATGCTAGAAGCTACCAATAATAACTTTTGTACAAGTATCCCTGCCGCCATCTGTTGAATGCGATATCCTCTATAACCAAGTGTTGTTTTGAGATGATCCTTATCCCCTAACACATGGAGACAAATCGGCACTTGGAATAGATTTACATTGTGCATTGTCATCCCATTTTGCAGTGAAAGTCGATGATCCCCAAGAAATATTTGCCGTAGCATATGATTTGCGCTGTCATAAGAATAAGCTCCATCTGGAATACCTTCAACACCAGACAAACAGACATTTAAGGAAACACAATCTGTAAGTTCTTTATGTGTTTCATCTAGATCATTTTGATAGGCAAAAGAAGCCATCGTCTCATGTAGCAAGTTCGTTACTTGTTTTCGATTTATCTTTTCGTTAACAAAATCCATTTCTGGTGAATATCGTTTTCGGCACGCTGCTGCGAAATCATATGACACTTTCTCACCCTTGGCTAGAACCATCGCCTGACCATCACAATTCATGTTCTGTTTTCTTCTTATTTTTTGAAACGATTGCGTTGATTCAAATAGAGATGCTTCATTCATTTGAATGAGCATCGGATATTCTGTGATTTTTCGTGACCGAACATAATGGTCATGATGAATATTTGGTAATTCTTGGCATAATTCAGTAGCAGAGATATCCTTATTCATTGCATCATCCCCATTATGAAACCATGTTGTTGTGTGTTTTACTGATAGTGGGATAATTGCATACGCACTTTCCTCTTGTGCAGATAAGCCAAGTAAGTGATTAATAGCCCGGTCAAGGAATTGGAAATATACGCCTGATGTGAAATCAAATCGCTTTGCTACTTCTTGCAATTGTCCGATTAACACGCCTGCATCTAATCCTTGCAGGCGGTAAGAAAAATTATTGTATTTAAAGAAATTTTTCCAAAACATTGTTGATACAAAAACCAGACCAAAACAAACGGATGTATCACAGCGATCGCCAAGAGAACGAGCTAGATATGAATCAAAATTCCCTTCTCTAAGTAACACTAAACGGTGATGTGCTACATCATAGTGATATACTCCAGTAGGTAAATGATCTATCTTTAAATACATATATAATTCATTGGGATATAAACCTCCGCCCGAAGGAGCAAATCGCCGATACGACTGTATGAAAGCTATTTCTTGTTCAATAAAATCGGAGGACATGGTTAATTGACAACATTGAGTAAGACCAAATACATACCAAAGAAAATGACCGATTTCGCGAAGATCTGGCTTTTGGGATGCTTCTAAATTTTCAAGTGTTAATGGTATTTCTGGGCATAACGGAATGGTAGGTAAACCACGATATAATTTATAAGAAAAGGGCTTGTCGTCCCAATCAGCTTCCCAATTTGGTGGTGTAACTTTCTCTGTATTGAAATGTAAATTATGCAAAAATGTATCTAAACTCATCCTGCGCCCCCTTCGTTACCATTTATACAGCCCCATCAGTGAGAATAAACTCCTACTGATGGAGGCTTTTTATGGAAATGGATGTGGATGTGGGTTAAGATCATCAAATGATAATGGCTGTTTTGTATACCCAAGCTCCATGGGCACTTTCAAGACTCTTTTTAACCCGGTTAAACGAGTAAGTTGGTATCCAAATGTCATTGGTAGCATCCCTGGAATTAGTACTTTCACACAGTGTAATCCATTACGAGCAATTTCTGACGTTGTTTGATTGACAACAATGACGTCAAGATTTCGTCTGTGAAGTACTTCAAGCATATCTTTTAAGTCATCAGTTAAGTCCGTATGTTTGACTCGCTCTTTAAATTCTTCATTAAACGTTCGAAGTGGACGTGTATCATCGAATAAAAACTGGAAACGCTCCTCTGCTTCCTGTAAACCGTATAACATCGAATGATCATCCATTTGTTTTACTAAGTACGGATCGGAGAGCATTTTCTTATATTTCTCTTTATGTTTCTCAAATTTCGGATCAAGTGTTAACATCATTCCCGCCAATTCATAAACAGCACTCTTAATCGCACGAATTGGATCTAGATGAGCTCCTGAAGCACAAAGAAGATTCATACCGTGTTCTTTTCTGTTTTTCGCTATAACCCAAACGCTTGGAATTCCATGCTCCATCGTCGAGTTGAAAATGTGTAAATCATAACCTGCTACTGCTTTCACACGATGAATCATTAATTGTAATTCTTCATCGTGAATAGAAGAAAGATCAAGACGCGGTAGAGGAAGCTGTGCATACCAGGTTAACAAAAACGAATCACGTTCAATTACTTCTAGCATGCCGTGAAAAATGGCTTCTTCTAAGCTGCCACCTAGTGCACAACCATTAGAAGTTTCATAAACAAACCCTTCACTATTTAAGCTGTAATAAGCAAGAAGTTCTGGAACCAAAATCGGGCGCTCTTGTAAAAATGAATAGCCCCAAACCCAGTTCATTGGACGATCTGGGTGAAATAATTTGAATGGGAAATTAGGCTGCATATATTTTTCTTTTGCGTGTATACCTACGTCAAGAGGATTAAGTGCTTGATCAGCTAAGTTATAAAAGGTGTCATGAATAACAGTTTGTTTTCCGCGAGGTTCGAGACCGCAGTATCTCTCTAATCCTTCTAAAATAGCAGTTAACTCACTTTCCTCATAAGAGTGGGTTCGTCCTGCTGTTCCTTCATCTCCAAAGGGAAATGGAAGATTTACACTTACATCCGCAAAAGGTGGTGTCATATCATATGCCTTATCGTTTAAAAAACCAGTTTGATAATCTAAGTAATCTTTGACTAACACTGTACTCAGTTCAGACATGGAACGACAGCGAAAAGTGTTCATATGAAGCTTCTTATTTGGCTGCAATGAAATTTCAGCTAGTGCAGCAGAATCTTTTGGTAATGAGCTACAAACGGGACAAAGCGGATGAGGAAGGAAGAAATGATAAGAACTTTTTAATGTTTTTAGGTTAACGAAAAGCATATGTTCTTCTAACAGACTGCCGTCACCTTGCATGATACAATGAACTTCTTTTACAAGGTGATGCATCATCTGTAATAAACCGTTATTCGATGCCGAAATGTCACGTTGTATTTCTTGTTTGTATGCTAGGATTTGTTGTATGTTCCACATTTCTTTTGAATCATTTCCTGCTAATATGCGCCGATTATCTGCACATTGAGAACACCCTGGTATACCTGGACGTACAAAAGGGCCGATAAGGGCTTCCCCAAATGAAACAAAAGCTCGTAACCAAGGAATCTGAATGGTTTCTGCTTGTTTATGAATAGAAGGATTCCAATTATCATGTAATACGAGAACTAAATCTGTTTCTTTTGGTATTAGTTTTTCAAAATCGGTATATTGATTGACTTTATATTGTGAGGATAGTTCTTTATACACGTAATCTGCCAACAATCCCTCGCCCACAATAACAACAGCGCTCAACTGGATTCCTCCTTCCTTATCAATACACCTACTATGTCTGTTGAATTTTCTTTCCAGACATCTTCTAATTGTATCTCTAATACTACAAGCTGTTGTCTATTTTCTATTAAGAGTTGTTCGGCGGATTGTAAAACCTCTAATTCTGTAACGCTTGCACTAGACGGAATGATTACGTGTAGTGGCTCTTTTTCTTGTAATACGACTGACGAAATTTCTCTTGCTTGTGATGTAGAAGAATCGACCTGATTTTGCACGTCTGAAAGTGCTTGCTGTAAAGCTCTTCGTAATGCTAAAGTGATATTTAAATCTACACTTCCATACCAGTGATTATTCGTACCTACCCACATTACAGGAAAACCTAATATTGTTTTTCCCACGCCAATTATTGGTGTTTCTTGCATCGTAGCAAGAGACTGTAAATAAAAAAGGCAACGTTCATCTTCTATGCTATCTAACTGTATTTGAGAAACAGGGATTTTTTTGTTCATCTGATTCTTACTAAATTCTCCATGTAAACACTTTTGTAACCCCCGGCAAATACTTTCTGTCATTGTTGTACCTACACCAATTCCTATAAAGTGTTGTGAAATTTTCTCTCGTTCTGGAATCTGTGAAAAGAGTAAGTTAGCCATTCGTGATACGTAGGCTTCGATTCCAGATAGGCCAGCTTCATATCGCGCCTCCGTATGTGTTAAACCCATACCTATCATGCTTGGTAACAATGAAGTTGGTCCATCTGATATGGGATCAACTACTTGCATACGACACTGTGCTAAAGGAAGTTGTTTTAAGTCTCCTTCCTCCCAAATATGAAAAATTCCAGCTTCCTTGGAAATTAAATGGTGTAAGTTAAAAATAGATGGATTCGATTCACTTTTATTTGAACTTTGTTCGGTTTTTGCGCTGATGTCTTGCAACCATTCGATATTTATATTTCCTCTTACTAAAGGATGAGGCAAAAAAGAATGCCAGTTTCCTTCTAACGTTTCTAAATTGAGCAAGAAAAATTGATTTGTGTCTGAGGGCTTCGTAACTCCTGTAACCTTTTTGAATAATTCAAACACGGCTACATTTGCTAGCATCGATTCAGCTGTAGAAGAAAGTGTATGTTCTAGGAGATTTTCAGGAAATACGGATTTGTGTATGCGACGCCAAGCTGATTCCCAACAAGCATCACTGTCTGGATGTACGAGTGGCCCAGTTAATCCGATTCCTTGCATACATATAGCAGGAAGGAACATCTTTTTTTCTTCTTTACAAATTGCATGAAGAATTTTAAGCTCCTCTATATTTTCTTTTTTAGAAACATACACAATTGCGTCAAATGGTTGTATAGCCTTTTTTAGAAGAACTATATTTTCTTTTTGATAAAAAATTTCTTCAACGGACACTTCTGCATCTGTTTGTTGTGCATGGTTAATGAATTCATGTATTCGTTTTTTATTGGTGGCTTCTGTGTTCGTAACCATCATATGAAACTGAGGTAATCCGGATTCAAGTAACGTAGAAACGAGGGAAAGAAAAAAAGAACCTGATCCTATAGCTAACACTTTGCATTGACGATAGGATTGAAAATGATACGCACCAGAATGACCAAAGCTATCTAAAAATTCAATTTGAGAAGCAAATTTTTGAAGAATGTTTTCTGGTAATTCATGTGGACGATCTTGACTTATATCTACTGCAAACTCATTTTGATATAGTATTTCTGCTATTTCATAGACTCGCCTTTTATATGGATCAGGTAGCCCATCTGTCAAATGCCCTAACGTATATTCGCCATTGAACATAGGAAGCAACTTTTCAACCCATTGATTAATGGACTTCCCTTCCATTTGGAACGAGCTTGTGTTATTTCGAAAATACACATTTCCTTTTTGATCAGGTAGAAAAAAGGTATCTTTTTTCATTTTCAAACGTGTAGAAGTGTTTAAATTTGGCATGTTACTCCTCCTTACCCGTTCATTTACTTAAATAAGTATAATAACTTCCATCATAACGATTGTATGCCTTCTGTTTTTTTCTTATGTCTAACGGTAAGGAAGAAAGCTTTTTATAATAAGAAAAAAAAGTGTTTCTACAATCAAAATCACGTAGGAACACTTTTCTTCTATGAATAAGCAATTCATTTCATAAAAGGGAATTAAATGAACCACCAGAAACAACTGAAACATCCAAAGCATCCAAAGCAGCGTCCACAGCCACCACATCGACCGCATCCGCCACACCGGCCGCATCCGCCACATCTGCCACAACCACCGAACTGACGTGTAGCATCTTCCATGGCATAGTATGGAGAGATGTTTTGGTGATCCCAATACACGACATTTCCAGATTGATAATCATTCAAGTTTAAGGATTGTAATTCTTGTTGAAATTCATTCATTTTTATAACCTCCGTATATAAAGTGAAATTTCCATTGACTGATGGTTAGTTGAACTAACCGGTCTCTAACGAACAGTTATTCCAAACATGCTCTAAATTTCACTGTCCGTAAGAGCTTGATAACAATAGCAAATAACAACTTATAAGAAATAGAGCTATAAACCAATTCCGATGCGTACAACAACAAAATATGACCTTTCTTTAGGTGATGTACCTTGTTCGAATGCCTATTTTAAATGAATGTATAATTCCACAAGCCATTTATGTAAACTGAAAAAAACATATAAACCATAACTCTCCCATTCTATTTGTAATCTTGTTTATACCAGCCTGATTATGTAACAAAAAAGAGACTTCTATATGAGTAGAAATCTCTTTTGGTAAATATGTTAAATTCGGAACCACCGTTCAATTCTTCTTGCGGTTCATTGCTACAGTAATCCATTCAGGTGCATAAGATGATGTACAGCCTTTAGGTACAGGTTTATTATTTAATTTCCCTATTTTTTCACCAATATTCATGCACATCTCTGTGTATTCAGGAAAACGAACTCCTATTTCAACTAGACAGCGATTCATCGATCCTTGTTTACGTTTGGGAGCCGATGACCGCCTGGTAAAAAAGAATGATTCTCCTTGAAATTTGCTATTAAAAGCTGTTCATCTTTTATAACAATTCCTCTGACAATATGATGAAATATAGTTTTCACATAGATCCCTCTTTTTTATATAGTAACTTTTTAATTTCATGTATTTTTACTAAGTCCTTACTATTATTTTTTGTCCTTCTATACCCATCATGCAACGATTTAGAATACACCTTAAAATAATCTTCTAAACTTAATACTTGATATGTTGCTCCATCATATGTAACTGCCTCAAGATTCTTGTAATCTACGTCAGCAAATGGGGCTAAATCTTCGATAAAAGCAATCCCAATATTTGTACCATACTTTTCAAATGTATGTTCATGTAAATCTACAAGTGTATACCCTAATTGCACCATTGTTTTTCGTAAACTGCTCCATCTTTCATTCGAAAATTCTAGTGGAACAAGAATATCAATATCCTCTGAGGAGAAATTGATTTGCGATATAACTTGTAGTCCGAGTAAACCATATAATACTGGTACGATTTGTAACTCTTTATTGAAGACTTTCGCTACTTCAATGAATTCTGTATATAGTTGATTTTCTCTTGCTTCAAATATAATTTCCTCCAAAGTTATTACATTTCTCCAAAATAATCATTTACTAATGGAATAATATAATACCTGTTCATCATCATAAACTTGACCAAGATCCGTAAAACCAAAGTTTTCATATAACGTTCTAGCCGTTTTGTTTTCTTTATGAACTGTTAAGCGAATTTCTTTGCACTGAGAAAACCGATTTGTAATCCAATGAATCATTTCCGCTAAAGCTGCTTTTCCATACCCTTTTCCTTGATAGCTTTCATCGATTATAAATCCGTTAATCCAGTACATATTCGAAGTACCTTTTTCAAAAGCATGCATAATGAACCCAACCATTTTGTCTTTGTCATAAATAGCAAACGGGATATACTCAATATTGTCACCATCTGGCTTTATGTATACTTTCGCAAGTGAGATAGCTACTGTTGGTACAAATTTATTTTGTTTTTCTGTTACTTTTAATTTCAATGCCTCTTCCCAATTTTCTCTAGTAATAATTTTTAATTGTACGCTCATCGTGCTTTACTCCTTATCGAATGAAAGTTTAATATAAAACATCCCATTTTTCTCTTTTTATATTCAGCAGCGGATAGGAATTTCCTTTTATTTTTAAACTTATTTCAAATTAACTTCTATACAAAAAAAGAGTATGGAATCCCCTACTCTTTTTTTGTACAACTTTATCAAGTTTACTAGAGAAACAAAACCGATTTTCTAGTTTGCACGTTTGTGAGTGTTTTATAGTAGAATAAAAATCGTTTCTATTATCATACAAGTTATTGTTACATATTTGGTTTCATAATTCTCTTTTGTTTTTTACCTATTTTTATATTCGTAAGTATAACACCAATTATTGTTATCACTCCGCCTGTTATAGATAGCAAAGTTGGTACCTCACCAAGCCAGATCCAGGCAATGACGAATGCAAATGCGGGTGTTAAATAAAGTGAACTTGTTGCTTCAGATGCTCCTACATGAGATGTTATGTATGCTAAAGCTATATACGGAAGTACAGTTGGAAATAGACCTAAATATACAACACTTAGCGTTACTTCAAGTGGAGCTACTATCATCTCCTGACCAAGTCCAGGAAGAAAGACTAACATAAATAGAGTACCTGCCCATAATGTATATGCTGTAAAAGTAAGAAATCCATATTTTTTTAAATATGACTTTTGAAAAACAAAGAATATACTTTCTGAAAATGCTGCAAGGAGTATGAATAGCACGCCATAATTGAATTGTAGTACGTCTTCAGTACCTAGTGATATGAATACGCCCCCTATAAAACTAACACTACCTCCTATCCATCCCCATAGTTTCAATCGTTCCTGAAAAAATATAAAAGCAAGAATTGCAGTAAAGATAGGAGTGATTGATACAATAAGACTTGCAGATCCTGCATTAACACTTTTCTCTCCATAATTTAAGGCAATATGATAAACAGTAAAACCTAAACCTCCTAGCAACAAGATGGCTGGTATATCACTTAGTTCTGGTGCACGCATACCACTTATGAACGCAAAAATGAGTAGAGCCAATGAGGCTAACAGCATCCGTAATAGAGTAAGATGTTCAGGAGTATATGCTTCTAGACCAACACGAATTCCGGGAAAGGCTGAACCCCAAAGAAGAATAGTAAGGAATTGTGCTGCTATAATACGAAGATCCCATTTATTATGTATCATTTTATTTCATCCTTCCTAAAAGAAAAAACAACCATTTTCCTTTTTCCAATTATTTCTTTTCATAATATTCAATACTTGATAAAATGTCTCCAACCAGTTCTTTAGTGTAAAAACCAACCACTTTAGAATTTAAATGCAAAAATAAGGGAGATTTTTATGAGCACATACAATCAGAAGTCAAATAAACAAATCCCTAAATATCAACAAATTGTGAATTATATGAAAGAAAAAATTACAAACGGAGAATGGCCAATAGGAAGCAAAATTCCGAGTCAACGAAAATTAGCAACAGTGTTTAATGTGAACCGAAGCACAGTCATCACTGCATTGGAGGAATTAACGGCAGACGGTTTAGTTCAAGGGAAAATGGGTATGGGCACAATCGTAGTCAATAATACATGGACGTTATTAGCTACAGATCCACCCCCTAATTGGAATGAGTATATCAAAGCAGGTCTGCATAAACCAAGTAAAGTAATGGTTCAGGAAATCAATGAAGCCGAATCAAATAAGAAATTAATTCAACTCAGTAAAGGAGAACTTGCATCAGATATATTTCCTTTAGACACAATGCAGTTAGTCATGCGGAATGTATCTGAAAAGATGAATGCTTTCGGGTACGAGGAACCAAAGGGTTTTTTACCTTTACGTCAAGCTATAAGTCAATATGTAAAATCATTTGGTATTCATGCCTCACCCTCTTCCATTTTAATCGTGTCCGGAGCATTGCAAGCATTGCAATTAATTTCAGTAGGTCTTTTGCATAGAGGATTAACGGTTTTACTTGAACAACCTTCTTACCTTTATTCTCTACACGTGTTTCAATCAGCGGGAATAAATTTTTCAGGTATACCGTTAGATAATCAAGGAATTTTGCCAAATGTCTTATCAAGAAGAAATAAACATATTCAGGGGAAAACAACATTATACTCCATTCCTTGTTTTCATAACCCAACAGGAATATTAATGTCAGAACATCGCCGGAAAGAGATTATAAATGTATGTGAAAAAGAACAACTTCCAGTTATTGAAGATGATATTTATCGAGAGTTATGGATCGATGAAACCCCACCCTCTCCTTTAAAAGCATTGGATAAACATGGACATGTATTATATCTTGGTAGTTTGTCCAAGACATTAAGTCCGGGTTTAAGAATTGGATGGATAATTGGTCCAGAACCTGTAATAGAACGATTATCAGATATTAAAATGCAAACAGATTACGGTTCTAGTTCATTATCACAAAGGGTTGCTGCAGAATGGTTATCTAGCGGTTTATATCAACAACATGTTAAATCAGTTAGAGAACAGTTAAAAATACGTAGAAAAGTAGTAATCAAAGCATTAGAAGCACACTATAAAGATATTGCATCGTGGGATGTACCTAGCGGGGGATTTTTCATATGGTTAAAAATCCGACCAAAAATGCCGATGAGAAAACTGTACTTAAAGGCACTGTCTAAAGGGATACTCCTTAACCCAGGGAGTATTTATGAAGAAGAGTCGGATCGTTACATTCGTTTATCTTATGGTTACGCCTCGATAGAAGATCTTAGTCAAGGAATCTATCAATTAAGTCAAATCATTCGAGAGATAATGGCATCATAAGAAAGTCCTCAACCAGTCACTAACTAGAAGAGGACTTTCTATTATTTTTGCATTATGGCTTCTTGTTAATCTTTTATATTGTAAGTAATCTCTATGTCTCTAACCACGATAAATTGTTTGATTTAAAATATCTCTTACAAAATCCGTTTTGGCATTACAATAGTTATCTATATCAAAGCGATACCTTTCAGCTAATCGATATTTCAATTCCTCATATTCTTTACGCGCAGTTTCATTAGCAGATAGATAATCACGTAAAGCGATATACTCTAAATAGCTTTTACCATCTTTCGGACAAACATAAAGATGATACTTCATAAAACCATCTACATAAATTCTTTGAAATGCTTCACGTCCTTCAACACCCAAATTCCCTTGATGTTGATAGCCTTCTTTCGCTAACCGTTCTATTATATGAGGGAAAATATCATAACTATCTATAACTACATCAATATCAATAATCGGTTTTGCTGCTAGGCCTTCAACAGAAGTACTTCCAACATGCTCTATTTTTAAAATTAAATCACCTATATAACCATTTATCATCTTTTTAATTTTTTTAAATTCATTTTTCCATTCAGGGTTATACGGAATTATTTCTATAACTCTTGTTTTTTCAGCCGTAATTCTCATCCTCCCTATAATAACTGCATTTCTTTACCTAATAAAATAAGTTGTTCATAAGGATCTCCATCTAACTTTAAAACTTTTACAAAAACAGGTTCTGTTTTCATACCTTTCTCTTTTAAATGTATAATCTCTTTCCGAATATGAGGGATTATCATGCATCTTACGTTGTAGTGTTTATTACCGCAATTATCTTGTCCGTTTTACACTGGGAAGAAATTGCTTATTTGTTTTATGTAGCCCTTTTTTCATACTCGTTTGCAATTTATGGTTACCTTGCACGTAAGAGACTTTGGAAAAACTGGATTCACCATCATATTAGAAGTATGTTAGGTTCTTATATCGGCGTTGTAACAGCCCTTTTGGTTAATATTGGAGGTATTATTCCTATACTACACTTATTCCCGAGACTATGGTTTTGGTTTCTACCTACTATTGTTGGTATCCCTTTCATTTATATTATGGGGAAAAGATAAAACGTCTAATGAGTAAAAAGCATTATTATCAGCCCGTAGTCCCTGATAAATAAATAAGAATCTCCATTGTCTATTCAGCAGAGATTCTTTTTATATAGTTCATTTAATTGACAAAAATGTAGCGAATACATTACCTTTCATTGGCGACAGCAGGTGAAAGGTTTGAAATTACATCTTGCAATCGATCCGGGTAATTTGTGAACATACCTGTTACACCCCAATCAATCAACCTTTTCATATCTTCTTTTTTATCAACTGTAAATGGATGAATTGCTAGTCCCTGTTCACGTACTTTTTGAACATATGCTGCGTCAATATATTTATAGTTCATACCAAGACCAATGCAGTAGGATTTATATTCTTCTAATTCTGAATGTGTTACTGTTGCTTTGTTTTGATAAGCTAGCAGCTGTATAAGTGGAATGTTTGAATTAAGACTATGAATCTTTTTTAAGCTTTCCTTACTAAATGACTGGATGATAACTTTTCCTTTTACAACCGTAGGATCTGTTAGCTGATAGTGATTGAGTATTTCTAACAGCTTTTCTTCCATTCCAGGATACTCTTCCGGTGATTTCGTTTCAATATAATAACGAGCATCTTGCCCAAATGTTTGAATCAATTCTTCAAGTGTCGGTACTTTAGCATTCTTAAATTCATCCTTTGCTAAGCTTGGATACTTTTTATTAAAATAAATTCCAGCGTCAAGATTTTTAATTTCCTCTAGTGTATGATCTTTGATGGGACCATATCCATTTGTCGTTCGATTTAACGTTTCATCATGCATAGCAATCAACTGTCCATCTTTTGTCATTTGAAGGTCAATTTCGATATAATCCCCTTTTAGCTGTTGACCAAGTTCGTAAGCAGGAATCGTATGTTCTGGAGCATAAGCAGATGCCCCTCTATGAGCGATTGTTATAATGTTTTCCGCCTGATTACTAGCTTTTGTATACTTCATTTCTATTGTTTGCTGAAATATCGTAATGCTTATTCCTATAAAAATACATATGGTTGTGACGATAAAAAGTTTTTTCATACTCTTTTTAAGCTCCTAATCTAACTTTCTATTACTTATAGATTATAAGGTAGAGTTTAAGTACGTATAAACATATTATTAAGAATTTGTAACAAAAGAGAAAAACAATACAGTCTACATGAAAATGTAGACTGTATCGGAAATAGATTACCAGTATTAGACTTTTACTCTCTATTTTATTTAAAAATTCAAAGCTTCACCATCAATTGGAACTAGAATATTGGTATGCATATTTTGTTTGATTAGATATTTAAGTAATTCTCTCCTTGTTAGTAAACAATGATTCAAGGCTTCCATATGTGAAACAATTATAGTTTGTTCTTTTCATAAATAGAATAGTACGATTTAATAAATAGATACATAGCATAATGAAAGTGAAAATGATGAAACTCTTGAATATTGAAAGGAGTTAAACGATGATTGATCATACAGATTTAAAAATAATGAATGAATTAAGAAAAAAAGGTCGAATAACGATGAAAGAGTTAGGTGAAAAAGTACATTTGACAGGACAAGCAACAGCAAATCGAGTAACAAAATTAGAAGAACTTGGGGTAATTAAAAATTATACAATAAACATAGATTGGTTCAAAGCTGGAAAGTCAATTCAAACCTTTTTAACGATTTATACGAAAAGCCTAGCGCACAAACCGTTTTTATCTTTTATACAACAGCAACAATATATTGAAAATATTTATAAAATTAGCGGGGATGGATGTTATTTGATAGAAGGCTTTTTTTCTTCTCATCTTGAACTGGATGCTTTTTTAGAAGAGCTGAATACATACTCAAATTATAAAATTTCAATTGTAATAAATAAATTAAAAACTTCTAATTGAACAAAATAAACATCCCATACGTTTTGTAAATACGTATGGGATGTTTATTGAAATTTGATTTACGATTCGATTCAATTCACTTCTGTACTTCCCTTACTCCCTTAATTGGTAAACATGCACCTACTACTGCAACCACAGCACAGCCGATCAACATGAAAGATAGCCCATAGCCAGCGACCAAGGATAACGTACCAAAAATAATTAAATCTAAGACGGAATCTACAACAGATAATAATGAAATCGTTGTTGCACGTACATGCGACGGAATAATATCATTACTGAGTTGTGAATAAATTGGATATCTTATAGCGCCTACGAACCGCAATATAATAAACGCGCCTAAAACAATCCATAATGTGTCTCCAAAACACGCTGATAATAATAAACCACCGACAGCCAAGGCTCCAGAAATGTTCATCAGTAATATGCGAGAGAATTTTTTCGTTAACCATCCTATAGAAATTGATGCAAAATAACCACCTATTGCCGCCAACGCATATAAGATACCAATTGCAAATACAGGTACCCCCGCATTTTTTAAGAGTAGTTGATCATAATTATTAAAAACTGCACTCGCTGGAATAAATACAAGTGATACATTTAAAAACATAACAAGTAATTGCGGTGCTTTTCGGATTACTTGTATCCCTTCTATCACTTGTGAATAGGACGCTTCGCTATATTCAAAGACTGCAGCCGGATTCTTTATGAACAGGAGCAAAACTAATTCCGCTAAGTGAAAAAGAAGTCCTAATGAAATTAATAATGTAAATTGTTCTTCTTTTAAGTCTTTAGCTAAATAAGAGCCGATAATAACAGCAATTAACATAGAAATAAAGCCTGCTGATTGGATTTTTCCCATCGCTTTATCCATAAGATGATGTTCGCCAGTTTCTTTTAATGATTCATAAATTAAAGCTTCGTCAGCACCAGAGAAAAATGTAACTGATAAACCATTTAATAAGCTGTATAAACAAAATAGCCATATATTGTCTGCAAAGAATAAAATAGAAATGCTTGCGATCTTTATGAAAGCACCTGTTAAAAATGAGATTTTCACCCCATACCGATCGGCAAAAACGCCTGCCGGTACTTCTCCAATCAGAACGGCCCCGCTCCAGCACATTAATACAATGAAAATATTTGAGGTAGTTAATCCTCTTTCCACATAAAATAATGTCATAACTGCCTGTAAAAAACTAATTGTTCCAAAAAAATGCACCCAAAATAAAATAGAAATATTATGAGATGCGATCGTATGTTTTTTCAAACGTTCTCCTACTTTCCATCGTTCGTATTTTTCATACTCGGAAGCAGGAGTGTTATGCTAGCTTAGTTGCTATTCACTCCTCTTCCTTTGTTTGGGAATGTTTGTAGTGTTTTTGACATGTTAATTCCTCCTTAAAAATAATTAAAATAATCATAACAAATATTCTTAATATTAACAAAATAAACTTATGATCCCGATAAGATTGTCGTAATAAGAAAAGTGGTATATAATAAGCAATAACATTACTAGTAATTATTTTAGGTATTCCTAGAATAAAGGAGCGATACATATGAAAATTACTATTTATTTCGGAAGTCATGAAGATCAAGATGTACGTACAATGGACTGTCATTTAGATGTAGAAGATACAGAAGAACTTGTCTCTGTTTCTTAATATAAATTATTAATAAATCGGGTTGATTTCTCTTCCCTATCTTCTTGAAGACACCTTATAAAAGGTGTCTTTTTTATTGTTTTTTTGAGATAAATCCTTTACTTTAGGGCTATTGCGTAGTAAAATATAAATATACGAACAAATGTTCTTTTGTTATTTTTGATTGGTATTTGAAAGGATGGTTTTACAATGGCTCAAAACAAACGCAGAGGAAGAAAAAAGCATACACCTACAATTTCAAATACAGGCTTTATCGGTTCTGTGTTTATTGATACATTGGAACTGCAAAAGAAATCTTATTATTTCGCTCGTAAAAAGCTACAAATTGTCCACCATGTGTTAGATGGCCTTTCTGACGCTACAAGTTCCTTATTCTCAGAACATAATATAGCTGCACATATGTCATGTGTGTATTTACATAAACAGAAGAAAATCGGTTTTGTCCTCTCAACAAAACCATTTGAACAAGCAGATGGCGTTGCTTATTTTAAAAATTACTTAATTGAAAAGAATTTCTACCATGATCATGATGTAGAATATCAAGAAGTTTTTAATACGGGTTTTATCGGTGTTGTCTTTGCAGATTTATCTAGCATTGACCGTTTTAACTTTGATTTTGAAATGAGTATGTTATCGAAATTGATGAAAGACATGATTATTCCGGTGAAAGAACTCTTTTTACGTCATAATATCCCGGCTTATATCTCTACTTCTCATTTAGAAGAACAAAATAAATTAGGTTTTGTGTTGTCAGTGAAACCTTATGATGAACGTGCAGAAGCTGATTTGTACTTTGAGATGTATTTGAAAGAACGCGGTTTATTTATCGGGGATGAAGAAGAAGATATTGATAAAATTGTCATTCGAAAGAAAGTTGAAATGCTATAGAAAAAATGCAGGATACATTGCTATCCTGCATTTTTTATTTAAAGGTTTCATTGTCTAATATAACAACATAATCATTTGTCATATTAGCAGCCTCTTTTGTATAATCAACCAGTCGTTTTATATTATCACAGCAAAGCTTTGCTCCGAATACTAATAACGGTACACCAATAAAATCAATATGTAACCTTCTTGAAAATAAACCACCAAGTGTCATAGGGAGCGGAACTGTTGGTGACGTATTTGAAAAAATGATTTTTTCATTTCTTTGATACTGATGTTGAAGGATTTCTCCTAAGTTTTTCATAGCTGGTACGACTACTTTTGATGCCCCGTGCCCTACTGTGTATACTGGATTCCCTCCCTCGTCTCGTCCATGAAAAATAATTTTCCCCATATCAGACGTTTTGAGTTTATTGAAATAGTCTACATTTAATATCTCATTTGTTGTCAGTTTTCGATCAGTCGGTAGTTTATTTAAATGATAAGCTGCCGCTAGTGAAGTTGTATGAGTTCCGCCGAAATCCGTGTATATATAAATCATCGTATCATTCCTTGTCTTTTTCGTTCTATGTTTATCCCGCTATTCGTGGGCAATAATCCCCCCCTACCTCAAAATTCGGCAGGAAGTAAAGAAGTTAGATGAGGATAAACTGCCCGTAAAAGCCCGATTGGTGAGGACTAATGATTACTGAGAATAAAGCCCCTCACTGATCAAAGTTTCACTTTATTAGTATCACCATTTCGCAGTATGCTAATCAAAGAATGATTGTAATGTTGTATTCCTTTGATTATTGAACGTAGAAAAAGACGTGCAATCTTAGCCGCACATCTTTTTTATTTTTCTACAATGGAATTGTTTCATGCTTATTGCACAAACCTATGCTCATAACAAAAGCATTCATGTTTTCATATAGTTATACCAACAGATTATCTTCTATCGCTTTCGTGATGTCTTTTGGACCAAATTCCTTATTTGAAGGGATAACCAATTTAATTCCCAATGTAGGATATACGGATGAGCAAAAACTCACACCAGGGTCATATCCCATAACGTGGTATTTGAAGATATCTTTATTTCTTGTGCTTATCCATATTCCATAACCGTAATAACCATCATCTTTTACATAGATGTGTGGATGTAAAAGTATATTCGTATATTCTTCACTTAATAGTTTATGGCTAAATAGTCCGTCCCAAACCTTCATCATATCTTGTGCTGTGACAAATGCCCCTCCATCAGCCCCACCTTTAATAGGTATGGAATATACATTTGTTCTCCATGTTTGATCTTCTTTATTGTCTATATATCCATACGCTGTATTTTGAGGAAGATTATCTAAAAAAAAGTATCCCGAATTTATCATGCCTATTGGTTTAAATACATGTGACTCTATATAATCTGTAAAACTAAGACCTGTATGCTGTTCTATGATTAATCCTAATACAATGAAACCTGCATTGTTATAATGAAATCTTTCCCCTGGTGCAAACATCATTTTACTGTTTTGAAATAAAGGTAAAAAGTCTTGTAAACTCTTTAAAAGATACATCGGGGTTATTTTCCAAAGGTCTTCAAAATCATCCATGATACTTTCATCGAAATAGTCCGGGATTCCAGAGCTATGTGTTAAAAGATGATGAATCGTTATGCTGTCATCAAAATCTGGGAATTCGATATCCAAACAGTCTTGTAGCCGAGTATTAAAAGATAATATGCCTTTTTCAACAAGCTGACAGATTCCAATCGCTGTAAATAATTTACAACCGGATGCGATTCCAAATCGTGTATGAATATTGTTTAATAGTTCTTCAGTTCTATTTGCGTACCCAAATGCTGATTCGAAAACAACTTCATTGCTGTCTTTCATCAATACTACACCTGAAAATTCTATCTTGCTGCTGATTTCTTTCACAATCTTGCTAATTTCTTTTCTCGTTTTTAACATGACATCATCCCCAGTTTTATTTTTACAGAAAATTACATAGTTTATGAATTTCTATATTGAAATGCAAACACCTTTATTTTTTTACTGTTCTTGACTTTATCCGTACATTTAAAAATTTTATATTTCTTGTGAATCTACTATTACGGTTGAATAAAACTTCGCCTTCGATGGTAGTAAATTGAATGCACATAACACAATGGTTATTAGCATCATTGCCAATGCCCCTACAATGACAACAATTTGAATCGAGATCATTTGTGCTGCCACTCCAAAAATAATCGTTGCTATAATGGTTAAAATAGCCTCGAATAATTTATATACGCTCCCTACTCTTCCCATCACATCAACAGGAATATTGTTTTGGTAAAAGGTATAAAACCCCGTATTTGCAAAGGCAAGAGAAAAAGATAGGATAAAGAAACCGATGGCTGCCATGTGAAAGGTATTGGAAAAGGCATATATCAAATACCCGATTGATATAGATACAGATCCGATTCCAATTAAAAAAGAAGTCGCTAATTTTTTCGTGAATATCGTATTAACAAGAGCTCCAACAACAATACCAGCTCCAGCTATGCTAACGAGAAATCCATATTTACTATCTGATAAAGAAAGTACTTCTTTAGAAAAAGATAATTCAAGGGAGTCCATAGCTGTTGCTAATACCATCATTCCACTAAATAGAAAGTAAATTAACGTGACATATACATACCGACGATTAAAGTTAATAACAATACTCCAATCTTTTTTCAATAGTTCAAGAGACAAATGATTATTCGTTGTATCCGCAAAGCCTTGTTTTTCAAGGTTAGGCATTACCATTGTTACGATTCCTGATAAAAACAAGGCAATAGCGTTCATATTTATCGCAAAATTTGGTGTTCCTATTATTAATAGTATTCCTGCTATAGCTGGACCAATCAAGAAAGTACCTGAGCCAATTAAACTACGAAGTGAGTTAAAGCGTTGTCTTTGTTCAGATGGAATTAATTTTGTCATATACGTCATAGATGTCGGTTCATACATAGAGCTAGCCATACTAATGAAAAAAACAAGCGTGTAGATTAACCAAATAGAAGGTAGAAATGGTAAAACAGCAATTAATATTGCCCGGCACATATCGAGATTAACCATTAGATTCCGTTTATTCAAACGGTCTATCATACTCCCTGCCCAAATATTTGTAAACAAAGTAGCCAGCGGTTTAATTACATACAGAGCGGCTACTGCTAAAGGTGATCCACCCATGTTATATACCATTACATTAAGAGCAATTAAGTAAATCCAAGCACCAAGATTTGCAACACCAATTCCGAACAATAGAAGAGCTGGATATTTCCAAGATTCTAATCTTTTTTTTACGTTCATTTGATTTTCCCCTTTCATATTCTCGAAATTCTTAGGCGTATTTATTTACATTCTCTTTTTGTACAACAAAAAAATCCCACCCCCAAGACTGAAAGTCTTAGGGACGAGATTTATCATCGCGGTGCCACCCTAGTTTGTTAATATGTCACCATATTAACCTTATCAGGTACGGCATTACAATGAATGCTTATACCCTAGCTCTATAACGGGAGCTCCCGTCACACCACCCCCTGTTCGAAGGTTCCGATGTGATGCTCAGAGGCTTGGTTCAATAAAGAATTCTTGCTCCTTTTCAGCTACTGGAGTTCTCTGTAAAGAATTTATTTTATCTACTCTTCTCTTCATCGCATGTAATTTTCAACTATATTACTATAAATTTCCATGGATGTAAATATGATTAATTGAATTTATAGAAAAACCAGATTTTATTTTCTTGATTTTGATTAATTTTTGCTTTTCGGGAGATATGACAAACAAATCGCATGTAATTTTATATATATTATCAGGGACTCCTTTTTCTGCAAATGATTATTTTATATTTCAAAACTTTCAATTAAATACGGTGTGTGAAATTATAACGAGGTTCGTACTTTTATATATGGGGTCGTGACAGGGTTGCTGTCATTACCTCTACAAAAAACGCCATCCTTTCCTATGATTCTACAGAAAGAATAACGTATTTTTATCGTTTTGAGGTGTCTATTTTCTTTAGCTTGCTGTCGATCTAACAATACCCTAATTTACAGTATCTTTTTAAAATTATATTCCATTTCTCCAGCTAGTGCCTCAGGTGTATCACCAGTTTCTCTGAAATCATGTGTATAAATTTGTTCAAATGGACCAAAATCTATCTGCTTATAAAATTCAAAACAAGGGAATCCATCATGTGCTCCTTTAATATTTATAATACCATCTTTATTAGCATGTACAATTAATAGGTAGTCAACGGAAGGTGCATATAAATCTAAAGGGTTACTAGCACTTGCATGCATTTCAAATTTAACATCATCAGAACCCCATACAATATTAGTGCACAAAATACCTTTTGCACTAGCCTTTCCTGTTCTTTGATTAACAGACCCCTCTGGATTTGTAACTCTTTCTGTTGTTATACCAGTATTCGCATATGAGAAAATTTCTTTTTTATAAAAATCTACAACTGTTTCTTGTTCAACTCGGGAACGCATCGTATTTACTGCATATGGCGTGAATTCACGTGAGTCACCTTCGAATTGGACTATTTTTCCGCTTTGAAGATCCTTCCTAGGTTCAGTCCAAGACATTGGAATAAATACGCTCGCTCTAATTTTAACAACGTTAACCATATAGAAACCTCCATATTTTATTAATTTTCGTTTAGATGAATCCTATTTTTTACATATCTAAGAAAAAACGGCTCTCTCATTATATATTAGTTTGTAAAGGACGAAGCAATTCTAATGTTGTAGTAGGTCTGGTAAATCTGTATTCCCCTAAGAACTTGATGTGTTCCCATCCCATTGGAGATATAGAGTAATAAGACCTCCTAAGCAAATAGGAGAATGAATATTTCCCCACTGTGCACACTAAGCAAAAAAGCACTTGCAAATCAAGCGTATTAAAGAAAAACGTTGATTTTACAAGTGCTTTTTTTATTCATAAAGAACGAATGAACCCGAACAACAGCACTTTTTTTAGCGCCTGTTATTCGGGTTATGATTCAAAGTGATGGAGCTACTCTTTCTATTATTACTTACCTTCTAATTCTTTTTTAATACTTTCTAATGTCTTCCCTTGATATTTCTCTTGCGGTTGTGGAGGATTCGTTGCAGTTTTATTCACCGCTAAGAAATTCTTTTCTATAAACGCAAAGTCTTTCATATCAACTGTACCATCAAAATTGATGTCCGCGCTGCGTTTATTTGTTTTCCAGTTTTCCTCCATGAATACTGCATCCATAATATCGATGACTTGGTCTCCGTTAACATCACCGGCTACCAACGTTGCACTAATCTTTGTATCACGCTCTCCACGAATGGTTTCTCCATCTTGTTTAAAAACAGTAAATGGTCTGTTGGTTTCAAAGTGACCAGGTACGTGAAGGTGATACATAAGCTCTTCAGAAGTTACCGGCAACTTAGAAATAGTTGCATATAGATAACCTGAATTATTTGCGACTGTTCCTTTATATTGTTTGTTGTTCTTATCCGTAACAGTTGCAGTTGCACCTGCTTTCGTATAATCTGTTGTTGCAGAAAGTCCTTCAGCCTGAGTTCCCACTAGTACTTCCGAAAATGTTGGAATCACATATGACTCAACAGATAGACTCGGAACAGAGATTGTCTCATGTTCAGTATTGATATACGATGATGTTAGGTTTTTCAGGTCTAGTTCACCGTCATAATATCGGTTATCCTTCACTTTCAGTGTTACATCTACTGCTGGAATAGTCCCATCAATACCTTGGTCAGCATCCTTTACAGATAGATGAATATTATGCTTTTTCAGCGTTTCGCTTCCTGGTAATTCTTCATGTTTCAATTCTACATTTTCTTTTTTCTGAAGCTCTTGATGGACAGTTACACTTTCAATGTCAAAGTAATCACCTAGATAATCGAATGTAAACGTTTGTTCTTTCAGTTTATTAGCATTGTTCATTGTTAATGTGTAGGTAACCGATTCACCTAATTTTGGTTCTTGCTTATTTGGTGTAGCAGCTACATATTGTGTACCCTTTTTTACAAAATAAGTTGTCGGCATTTTTGGGTAATTTCCTGCTGTTGATACACTATGACCATAGAAACGAACAGGAAGAATTGAGATGGATTCATCCATTGGTATTTCACTTGCAAATGTTCCATCTGGATTAAGAGAGATGTTCCCGTTCGGTTTCCATTGTGGATTATAAACACTATCTGTTGGACCTGGCTTAGGTTTGTTGTAATAATACACAACTGTATTTGCAGCTTGAGAAATATTGAAACCGGCAGCCTTCATATCATTAATACTCTCGTCGTAAATAGACCCTGAAACGGGAACCGTTTTTTGACCTGCTTCATACTCGTACACTCCGTGTGGAAGGGAAAGCTTAAATTCTGGTGCCGTATTATCTATAAACAGATATTCATCTTCTGATGCAATGGTTTTTCCTTGCTCAGTCGTCATAATGGCTCTTACCTTATAATTTCCATGCGGTATAAACTCTGAATTATCAGAAAAAGAAGAGTTTAAATATTCTGGATCAGTAGAAAATGGTTTGTCTGGATCTCCAATAAACGGTGTATACATCCCATATCCAAGAAGAGTATAATCTTGATTTCCATTCAAGTTTGAATTAAAGCCGAGAGACCCAACAAATTTGTTTGTTTTGGCATCTACAAGCATGAAATCAACCCTCTTTACATTCGACTTCAACTTTAAAGACGTATAGAGACCGTAAGTCGAAAATGGGTTTGGTGCCGACTGAGATGTCGTTGTTAGTGCCTTTGTTAGCACTGTGAACTTTTCAAATCCGTCTTCTACATAATTGATACCAAATGGGACTTGATACGTTTCAGATGGATTGTCTTTGTTTGTATACACCACATATCCTTCATAGATTCCCTTTTCTGCTGTTTTTGGAATGAGGATCCCAAAGTTAGTCTTTTTTTCACTGCCGCCTTCGAGTGTAATCGAATGACTTGTCATCGCCTTCACACCGTTTTTCTTTGCGTCCTTTGATCCCCTTGCATCTGTTTGGAATTCCACTTTTACATCAAATGTTTTTGTTGTTTTTCCTTTGTTGCTGAGCATCAAGGAGCGTATGTCTTTAATGTCCTCGCCTGTAGAAGAATGTGTGCCAAAGCTGATGCCACCTGTTTGCTCTTTGATAAGTTTTTCCTTGCCGTTTTCAATCATTGGTTTCTTGTCATTCACTTTAATCTCCACATCAGAATGGATCGCTTCATATGGATCGACGCGTCCTGCACCGACTTCAAATACGCTGTAAGGTTTGCTGAGTGGATCTGCTGTATTCATTAAAATAGTCTTCACATCTTCTGGCTGTAATTTAGGATTTGCTTGCAGTAAGAGTGCAGCGATACCGGCAATATGTGGAGATGCCATCGATGTTCCAGACATGCGCTGATACGCATATTGATAATTGTCTTCTTTATCACGATTGACCACATCTGAAGCAACAGTAGAGAAGACTGCTACGCCTGGTGCTGTTACTTCTGGCTTGACGTCAGAATTGATACGTGATGGTCCGCGGGAGCTAAAACCTGCCAATAGATCTCCTTCTGTTTTCGATTCTGTCATTTCTCCAAATGTGAAGTTTGTGTGCCCCGCTTCTACCTTTTCTTTCAAGGCTAACCCTTCTGCATTGGATAAGGAGAATGTCGGAATATAATCTATTCCTTCTGCTAAATAAGCGGGAATATGCCCTTCTTCTGCCTTGTCATTGAATAAAAGTACCGCAGCTGCACCATTTTTCTTGGCAAACTTAATTTTATCAGCCAATGCCATGTTATTCCCGCGACTCACTAAAGCAATCTTCCCTTTTACATCTTTCCCCGTAAAATCAGCCTCAGTGCCCATACCAGCATAGACAATTGGAAGCGTCTGGTCTTTTAGCTTGGTAATGTCATCTCCATATCCGAGTGCCAATAGACGTAGGTCTGCAGATACTTTGTCTTGTCCCGCTGCAAGTGAGCCTTTATAGTTTACAAGTTTAATCGGAACATCGCTTGCTCCTACGGTAATTGCTAATGCTGCTGCACCCGGAGATCCTAACGTGTACATTTTATCTCCTGTGTTTCCTGCAGATACTGCTGCTGTGACTCCGCTTAAAACGGCGTTATTCACGGCCATACTTGTGGGATACATCGGGTCATTTCGGGCTGCGCCGAGCGACAGATTGATAACGTCCATACCATCTTCGACCGCTTTATCAATTCCGGCAATGACCCCTGAAGTGAATCCCGATCCATAAGGTCCTAGAACACGGTACGCATACAGTTCAGCGTCTGGAGCGACTCCAGTGGTTGCGTGCTCACTAGCATTGGTTCCTTGTCCAGCAATCGTACCTGAGACATGTGTTCCGTGCGTAGTGTAATAGGTCGACGAGCCTGAGACTTCTGGTTGACTTGATTTTTCCCAATCCTCAAACGTAGTTTCCATCGGATCTGTATCATTATCGACAAAATCATGTCCACCTTTAAAAGCGGCTTTTAAATCTGGATGGTTATAGTCAATACCTGTGTCTATCACTCCTACTTTAATGCCTTTTCCTGTGTACCCCTCTTGATGAAGCTTGTCCACTTGTAGGTAGGAGATCTCATCTGCCATTCCTTTACTAAGGGTGCCGACTGCAGGTTCTTCCTCTTTTACAGGCGGTTCAGCTTGTACCTGCACATCACTGTACACGGCCTTGACTTCCTTCGATTGTAAGAGCGATTGAACTTGGTTTGCCGGCAGTTTCATAGACACCCCATTGAAAGCGTTTTTATAAGAGTGTTTCACTTGGTAAGAAGGTGCTTTTTTCTCCCCTTTTGACGTAAAAATCGTTTTTAAATCTTTTTTAAAGGTATCATGGGAGGCAGCTACTTGTTTTTTAGCTTCCGCCACAGACAATTTTTTCCCCTCTGCAGCTGCCTCTAATACAGCTACTTGATGTGGTTTTTGTTTAAATTCAACAATAACAGAAATTTCGTCTGTACTCTCCACATTTACCTCTGGTGCTAGTTGCAGACCAGTTTCATTTAATGTTTGTAGTTTCGTAAGAGCGTCACGCTGCTCTTGAGTAAGGTTAGCTAGTATTTCCCCTGCTTCTTTGTTCTCTTCTGCATGTGCAACTTTTGAAAAAGAAGAATTTGGTAAGAGTCCAGAGAATTGTGATAAAACGAGAGCGCTAGAAAGACCGATTACTGCAAATTGTTTTTTAATGTTGTTCACTCAATATCCACCTACCTATTATTTTATTTTAATATTTTTATAAATATCTATAAATCCAACTAGAGTCTTCAACACGTTTACTGTCAGTCTGTTTCCACCTATATCCATGCAGATAACGCCAGCGGTACGGAACGCTTATTGGCATACAGAAAAGCACCGGGACGTTCTCTCTATCTGTCTCAAGAGGAAGAACAAGAAATCAGACGGATACTGAATACTGATTGACCGTACGAAGGTATTAGTCCGAAATCGTATTGGGACGTGTGTTTCAATCCGTTCTCGAAGAGCGTTTTTCTATTTTAGGAGAGAGTTCTCAAAAGACTAGGTGTTGTGCAAATGTTGAAAGATTAATTTGGATTTACATACCACCAAATCATGATATTCAATTTGAAATCGCTTACATAAACTAAAATGGACGTAGGGCCATAGAAGTTACAAACTCTTTTTGTTTGTACTTTAAATCCCGTGAATCCTAAGAGTGCTAAAGATATAGAAAACTTAATTTAGGCATACGTATCACGTCATCGTATGTATTTGTTGTACAATCCGTTTGCGCACTGACAATTTTGACTTGCTCGCCTACTAACCTCGTAACTTGATCTTCTACTTGTGATGAAAGATAAAATTTTACAATATTTTACTCATTTAATCTTTTAGCATGAAATAGTGCAGTTGACATGTTTGTTAATTCACAGCAAATGTAGCTATTATTGGTAATGATTTTCCAAACGAAACAAATAAAGCCAATATAACAAATATTCCTACTTATTACTCGTTTTTTCTAGTGTTTCTTTTTTAATCCTCCCTTCTTCGGAATTCACTGTCGAAACAATTACTATTATTCAGAAAATTCCAACTGAAGTCAACCGTTTGCAGTACAATTTATGTTGGGAAAATTCTACGCTTTTTTGTAATAGAAATATCCCAATTGTAATTTTTAGGTAATTATGTATAACAAATACCAATAGAGCTATTTTTCAGTGCAGAATAAAGGATCTGTGTAGCAACAAAGCTAAAAACTAGAGATTTTAAGGAGAGAAGGTCTTGCGTTTTTTATTCTACATCGCAGATTACACAAAAAATAAGGAGGATGATTATCGTGAAAAATCATTGTAAATCATTTAAAGAATTGATAGGGGTACCGCTAACATTTTTTCGATTTACTGGCGGGATCCCACATCCATCAAGCTAGTGAAAAGACCCAAAAAAAAAAACAGTAAAATTTTCATCTCCAGAGTAAAAATGTACAAAATTCTTGTTTTAGGGACATCAGGAAATCTTATCTTGATGTTGATATAGCACTTCCCATAATTGGAAAAACACCTTGAACAGGTACTAATATATCTCCATTCTCCTTGAGTTTGAATAATACAATAACGCGATACCAATAATTGGTATCGCGTTTTCCTCAACTTTATTCATATGTAATCTTAAGATTTTCTATTTTATATCCCTCTGCTAATGCATGAAAAGTGGATTGTGATTTTTGAGGAGAAGCTTTCGCTAAAAATAATGTACCTTCCTTACCATTAGCTTCTATTCTATCTACCAGGTATCCCTTTTTTGCATAGATGTACCATTTATCATTTTGATGTAAAATGGTGGTTTCGTTTGGTTTCTTTTTAGCTTCCTCCCATTGTACTTTTAATTCTTCAGGAATTCGTTTATCAATATTTCCAGTGGTCATTCTAGGCTCATCCATTTTTAACATATCTTCTTTTTTATATCCCTCTAAATTTGGTATAAATTTTTTACTATCAATAGGAACATTAATCTCAAGTTTTGTAGGATATAAATAATCAACTACATTTCCAGCAGAATTATAGGTTTCATACTTTACCAATATTCCTGTATCTTTATCGGCCCAAAAACGAAATGATTGAAAGTTGTGTCTGTTTATCTTTCCTTTAATAACAAGAGTATTATGTTCTAAAACCTTTTCATTTTGTTTTTCTATTTCCCATGAATTTAAGTCCCTTGTATAGTTAGAGGCAATTTCATAAGGAAATAGTGAACTTTGTGCTTCTCCAATAACAGGTCTCTCCCGATACTTTGTTACGTTAATTCCCTCACTATCTACTGAAAATGCGTCCTCAATCTTTAAAGTCTTAGAATGTGTTTCTTGTAGATATTTCACTTCAATATATGTGCCTGTCTCTTCATGAATATCCCACATAATACCATCATGATAATAATGATATGTTACCTTTTCTGTTGCATTTCCCATATTAGTGATTTTACTATAACCACCAGCTTTATTATTTAAACTTAGTTCATAATTAATTAAAGTGTCTCCTGGAATATTAGCATAATGACTCTTGAATTCCCCTTTGGCAGTTTCGAAATGATCAACAGTATTAATCATTTTCGTAAGTATCTCTTCTTTGGTCATATCCTTAAAATTTTCTTCTTGTTTAGGAGGTATATATACCGTTTCCTCTTTTGGTGTTGACTTTTCTATAGATTGTGCTTTCTGCTGTTCATTTGATCCATCTGCATGCGCATTTAGTAAGGATAGCGATGAAACAGCAACAACAGCAATAACTCCGAGTGCAGACCAACGATATGATTCCTTTTGGAATTTTATTCTTAGATAAGAAAAAAAGGAGTTAAGTGAATTACGACAAAAAGCCGATTTCCTGTATACAAAGGAAATCGGCTTTTTTCGCTTTTCTATGTAACTTTATAAATAATAATTTTGCATGCAACTCATTCTAATTATATTATTATGTATGTTTTTAAAATCTTAAAACAAATTCGGTGCGTGAAATTCAAACAAAGGTTGCAATATAAATTTTTCAATAGATATGAATCTATTGTTTATGTAACTTAGAACTATATATATCCAGTGACCTGCACTCGTTTTCTCTCTTTATTTTCACTTCGCATGGGGCAGGAAAAGGATCTGACCGCTTCTATGCATGGCCGGATCCTCTCTCCCACCTAAAAAGAAGGGGTTTATGTCCGTTTTTTAATTTGTATTTATATAAGCCGAATGTTTCAAACATAATTTTTCTACTCAATACATAAAGCTATATTTCCAAATTGTTCACCTTGATTCATTCTTTTAAATGCCTGAACTGTTTCTGATAAGGGATACACTTGATCAATAATCGGCTTAATTGAGTGATGCTCTATAAATTGAATCATACTATTAAATTCTTCCCGACTCCCCATAGATGTTCCCATAATGCTGATTTGCGGGTAAAAAAGAGCACGCAAAGGAATTTCGATTGTATCTCCTGAACTCGCTCCAAAATTTACAATTCGGCCATTGGGATTTAATATATCAAAATATTTCAAGAAAGTTGCAGGACCGATACTATCGAGTACGAGGTCCACCTTTTCTCCTTTCATGCTCTCTTCCCAATTGCCATGACTATCAAACGCATAATCCGCGCCATATTTTTCTGCTGTATTTCTTTTTTCTTCCATTCTTGATGTGACACTTACTTTCGCACCAATTGCTTTCGCAAATAGCATTGCATAAGTTGCGACACCACCGCCGATTCCAGGTATTAAAACGTGCTCATTTGCCTTTAACTGGCCTTTCGTAAAAAGGGCTCTATAAGCAGTTAATGCTGATAGTGATAGTACCCCTGCTTCTTCCCATGAAAGATTAGAAGGCTTTTTTACTACATTTTCAGCTGAAATAATCACATAATTAGAGAAGGTACCGTCTGAAGGACCACCTAAAACTTCAGGAACCGTTGGAAGATTATTTGCAAACTCCCAGTCTATACTTGGATTAATAATAACCTCTGTATTTACTGTAACGCTTGTAACACCTTCACCTATTTCTTCAATTATACCAGCACCATCGGATCCGAGAATTAATACTGGATCTTCTTCATTTCTATTATTTATAATAAACAAGTCACGATGGTTTAATCCTGCGGCCTTTAATTTCACCTTTACTTCGCTGTAACCCGGACTTTTGTCTGATACATCTTCATATCTAAGTCCTTCTATACCTCTTTTCCCTTTATGTACGATAGCTTTCATAACATTCCCTCCTTATAATTTCTAATATACTAGAAATATCGAACTTTATGAAATAATCTGATTTTGGTACATATAAAACTATTTCAATTATTCCCTTTTTTTCACTTGCTGATTTTCCTTTGCTATTGCAATAATTTGTTGAATAAAAGGTGCCTTTTCATTTGTATACGCCACTCGATCAAATGGATACTTCGCAGCAAGCACCTGTTTTAATTGCCTATATTTCATCCGTGCCCATTCATTTGTTTTCATATAATCGCGAAATAATAAGTTGTTATTCCACTCTTCACTATTATAAATATAAACATGTAAATGATGCGTACCTGCTCTCCATTTCCCTTTTCTAAAAAAGCGTCGATTTGGTATATTTTTGTGAAATACATGCTCATAACCTATCGTTTGTAACAGTTCAATCCATTGTTCAACTTGCTTTAAGTCATTTACACCAATCATCATGTCGATAAGTGGTTTTGCTCCTAATCCTTCGACTGATGTACTGCCGATATGTTCAATCGCTACGATATCATTATTGAATAATGCTATGAATTTCTCTTTCTCTTTAATGAATTCCGTATGCCAATTTGGATTATATGGTTCAATAATTATTTGTTTATCCATGTGTCTCTCCTTTTATCGTTGAAAAATGTATATCTATTTTACCATTAACAGATAATCTATATGACTAACTGGACAGGATTTTTATATAGTCATCACGAATATATTAGCGTTTAATTTATTTATATAAAATAGGAGGTATATAATGAGCGAATTTCTAGTCACACTTACTATTGATGATGTATCTTTCAAATTGAAAGAATACCAAGATTTTGAATGGCTTATTCGTCTTGGTAAGGTATTTTGTGTGTTTAACCAACAAGATTCTGGAAACATATGCTTCGGGATTGAAAAAGATGGAAAGAAAAAATTTGTTAAATATGCTGGAGCAAAAACGATGGAGTATTCAGGACAACCGCAAGATGCAATTGTGCGGTTACAAGAAGCGATTGTTCTCTATGAGGAATTAAAACATGAGAATTTAATAAAATTAATTGATCATTTTGACGTGGAACATGGATATGTTGCAATTTTTGATTGGTTTGATGGTGAATGCCTTCATCCTCATTGGACTTTTCCACCACCAGCAAAATATAATCATCCAGATTCTCCATTTTTCCGATATAAACAATTACCAATTGAATATCGCCTCGCTTCGCTAGATCGAATTTTTTCTTTCCATGTTTATATTGAAAAGAAAAATTATGTCGCTGTTGATTTTTACGATGGTAGCATCTTGTATAACTTTAATACAAATCGTACAAAAATATGTGATATAGACTTCTATCAGAAAAAAACATATATCAATAGAATGGGAAGACTTTGGGGCTCCTCAAGATTTATGTCCCCAGAAGAATTTGAACTCGGCGCAGTAATAGACGAACGAACAAATGTATTTAACATGGGGGCAATTGCATTTGGACTGTTAGGCGGAGAACTCGATCGATCGTTCTCTAAATGGGATGCAGGGAAAGAACTATACGAAATAGCCTCTCACGCTGTAGAAAAAAATAGGAATCAACGCTATACATCGGTTGCGGAATTTTACTTAGCATGGGAATCTGCCCGCAGCAACATGATGATTTCAAAGTAATCACCTTCATTATTATAAAAAGATAATTAATAGATGAAGAAATTTCGTTTTTTTTGTATAATACTTGTAGTATTGAAAATTATGATAATGAGGCATGCTAGATGAATTTTGTATACAGCAATCAAAACGTTTTAAACAATCTTCTTTACATTTTAAGTAGTATATTTGTCTTTTATTTTATATACGACAATGGAAATTTTTTCAAAAAACACAAAAAGATTCTAATGATTATTTGTACTAGTCTCCCTCTTATTTTATGTATGAAATTTCCTATTTATATTGATACAGAACGTATTCATGATTTACGACAAATTCCATTTTTAATTGGAACACTTTATGGTGGTCCACTAATTGGGATTATTTTATTGGGTATCATGTTAATTTTTCGGGTTATTTTTTATGGTGTCAACTTTTTAATAGGCATTGTATATATGGCGATGCTTATCGTCGCTGCTTTTTCTTCTTCTAAATTTAAAAATTTAAATAGAAGAAAAAAGCTTAGCATGTCTATGCTTTTAACTTTTTTTCTTGGCTTACTGACAACTGTTATTGTTGTCGTTCTGTCAGATTTTCAAATTAATAACTCATATTTCATTGATTTTATTCTTCTCCCACCTATTGTGATGTTATTTGTCGTCTATATTATTGAAATTTTAAACGACGCAATTATGATGAGATCTAAATTAGTAAAAGTGGAGAAAATGGAGATTGTAAGTCAACTTGCTGCAAGTATTTCACATGAAGTGAAAAATCCATTAACTGTAGTGAAAGGGTTTACTCAGCTCCTTAAAACACCTGATTTATCACAAGAGTCAAAAGAGCTATATATTGAACACATTATTGAAGAGCTGAACCGTGCGCAGGTAATCATTGATGATTATTTAACATTTGCAAAACCGGCATCACAAAAAATCGATACGATTGTAATTGATCAAGAATTACGAAGAGTAATGAGTATGATGATGCCATTATGTAATATAAATTCGGTAACAATATCCGAAAACTTAGTAACAGGCAGTATCACTGGGAATACGCAACACTTTCATCAATGTTTTTTAAACCTAATAAAGAATAGTATTGAAGCAATGCCAACTGGTGGAACACTGAGTATCACTTCATCTATCAGTGAGAATAAAATCATCATTATGATTAAAGATAGTGGCATTGGCATGACCCGGGATCAAATAAATCGATTTGGCGAACCATATTTTAGTACGAAATCAAAAGGAACAGGCTTAGGTACTATGGTTGCGGTAAAAATCATTGAAACGATGAATGGGACATTGAATATAAAAAGTGTTGTAAATAAAGGAACAACTTTAACAGTTACATTTCAACGAAGTAATAAGCAAGCTTAAGATCAATTTTTTCAGAAAAAAGAGAAAATGAAAGGCACCCAAATGGGTGCCTTTTATGTTTTTTGTAATTACTTAGTGCGTTGAAATACAAGCAATAGAAGCTTCTGCGGCTTTTAGTATCCGCCTCCACCCCAACAACTGCATCCAACAATGATTAACAGGATAAATAATACAACTAGTAGAGCGAACCCTCCACCAAAACCACGTGAACCACCAAAACTCATATTTTTTCCTCCTTTTTAGGAGTTCAAACTAATGGGTAATAGATATTTTTAACGGCTGCGTATTATACATTATGTTTGTATGTAATTTGTGAGCACGTCTTTTTGAAAATAAAAAGGATACTCATACGAGTGACCTATCGTTCATGTAGATACAGAAACTCGGTTTTTAGAAAAAAGGAAAAGTAGATTTGTTACACAAAAGATACCATTTTTCTCGTTTTCTTATCCTAGTGAGCATGTACCGAGACTTTTTACGATTTTAAAAAGGATACCAAAAATCTTGAAATATCGTTAGTTTTAAATAGATTGCAAGTAATAAAGTAATGATACCAGTTAGAAGTACTATATAATCATTTTTCTTCGCCTTCGTCGCAAAATACCACGTTCGCTTTTCTTTTTTACCGAATCCTCGTAAATCCATTGCATTTGAAATGGTATCAATTCGATCTAATGAATGAATGATAAGTGGCCAAAAGATTGTTACCCTATTTTTAATACGTTGAAATAGCCTTGCTTCTCCTTTCTCAAACGGAACACCCCTTGCCTCTTGTGCATGCTTAATGAGTGTATATTCCGCTTGTATATTTGGAATATAACGAAGTGCAATATTAATCGCATAGGCAATCTTATACGGTAAGCCAATTTTATGAAGGCTGCTAGCAAACTGACTTGGATGTGTTGTATAAATGAAAATAAGTGTAAATGGCAATAATGTAAAATACTTTAATGATAGCGTAAGTGCATAAAAGAGTGTTTCGAATGTAATTGTTGCATACCCAATATAGAAAAAAGGTGTACTCGTTCCAGTTAACTCAGAACCATGCGTTGGCGTAATGAGTAAAATCATAATAGAATTTAGCATACTGAATGTAAAGATGACACTAAAAACAATTATTATTTTACGAATGGGAGTTTTAGCTACAGCTAAGCCAATGCAACCGATAAGAAACAAAGATAGTAAAATACGAAAATCAAAAAATAAGAATGTGAGAATCATCCAAACCATAAATAATAGCAGTTTCATCGTGCCATCCATTCGATGAAAATATGTATCATTTTCTATATAGAGTAAACCTAATTTACTCATAGTCCCCCCTCCTCTTCGCTTCCATATACATTTGCACAAATACTTGCGGGAAAAGAATGTTGCTTAACCTGGCTAATGTTGTTAATGAGCTCTCTTGCAAGTTTGCTTGCTGTAAAACAGAGTGATTTGCGAGCACGACTGCGACATTATCATCGGCAAGTATTTCTCCATTGTGAAGTACAACGGCACGATCGGCGTATTCTAAAGCTAAATTCATATCATGTGTAATGAAAATAAAGGAAATTCCTTGTGCTGCTAATTGTTGTATACAAGACATAAACTGTTTGTAGTGAAAATAATCTTGTCCTGCAGTTGGTTCATCTAAGATCACAAGCTTTGGATTATTAGTTAAAACCGCAGCAATTGTCAGTCTCTTTTTTTGTCCATAGCTTAGTGCTTGTACGGGCCAGTTTCGAAATGGATATAATCCACAAATACGCAATGCATCTTCTACACGTTTTTGTATTTCATTTGGATGAAGCTTTTTAAGTTGTAATGAGAAGGCTGTTTCCTCCCAAACAGTAGACTGTGTAATCATATGATTCGGATTTTGCATGACGTATGAGATTGCTTCTCCACGCTTACGAATCGACCATGAGGTAATATTTTTACCGTCTAATACAATTTTTCCATTCTGTGCTTTTTGCATCCCGGTCAGAATTTGAGCAAGTGTGGATTTCCCTGCACCATTATGTCCTAATAATGCGAGAATTTCCCCCTTATATAAAGATAGGGATACATCTTTTAAAGCGCAATTTGTATATGGATATGAAAAAGAAAGGTTTTCTACCTGACATACGATTTCTTTTTGTGTATGCTTTTTATAAGGAGAACACTTCCGCATCCACTGCGTTACTATTTCATTTAATTTTTCACAATCTATAGCTTCGATCGGATAAACTGGCTCATTCGAAAAAGAAAACTGCAAATTTTTAAGTACTTCTATATATACAGGTTCTCTTAGCCCTATTTTTTGTAGTATATCTGCCTGTAATATCTTTGCTGGTGAATCAATCGCAACAATTCGTCCATTCTCTACTAAAATAATTTTATCTAGATCAAGTTTTAATATCTCTTCTATTCGATGCTCAATGATGACAATCGTTTTATTCGATTGTTGATGTATCTCTTGAATAAGTTCTACTGTTTTCAGGCTACTTGTAGGATCTAAATTAGCTAATGGTTCATCAAATAACAATACTTCAGCATTTGTCGTTAACAGCCCTGCCAGTGAGACAGTTTGTTTCTGTCCTCCGGATAATTGGTGAGGACTTTGTGAATGAAAGGAGTGCATCTGTACTTTATGTAAAGAATCCATAACAACTTCCTTCATTTTCTTCTGCTCTACACAATCATTTTCCATTGAAAAAGCAACATCTTCTCCTACTGTTAAACCAATAAATTGTGAATCTTGATCTTGTAAAATTGTTCCTACATGTTTACTTTGCTCAAAAATACTACCTTTCCGAGGATCTTTCCCACAAATTGAAAGGGTTCCTGTACTCGATCCTTCATAAGAAAAAGGGATAAGCCCATTGATACAATGGGCCAATGTCGATTTTCCAGATCCGCTTCGTCCAGCAATCAGTACTTTTTCCCCTGGATAAATATGAAACGTAATATCCTGCAAAGTAGGTTCTGTTACGTGTTGATATCGAAAGGTAAATTGTTCAAAAGAAATTATGGGTTTCATCGTAATACCCCTACTTTTCAATCTTTAATTGTGTATGTTTCTTATTATTTTTTGCTAATCCAAGTGTAATTGGTAAACCAAGAAGTAAAAATACAAGAACATCTGCGATGGTTGCACCAAGTACTTGAATGACAATTTTATCGAAAGGCTCTCCCATAACGGCAATATCGAAGAAACCTGCAAATATGATCGCAATGACAATACCTATTACACCTGTTACAGCAAAATACGAAACATCACGATTTCGATATGTCCCATTTTTCACACTGAAATTTGCTCGCTTATGAACAAGTCCCATAGTAAATCCAATAATACCAGAGCTTAGGACCCATCCCCACCAAATTCCCCAACCAGCAATGGTATCTGTTACTGTATGACCGATAAGTCCGATCAATAATCCTGCGAATGGACCAAAAATCGCCCCGAAAATGGTAAGTATTGCAAGCGCTGGTTTAATAAAAGTATTCGGAGCGATGGAAAATCCCCAAAGACCTAATACACCATAAATTGCAGAGCCAATACCGATTGCTACAACGAGTTTTGTAGATAATTTGTTCATACGATTTCTCCTCTCATCCTATTTGGTTACTATTAGTCCTATATGCAAAAGAAAAATGAATTATACGTCCCCACTTTCTTTCTCAATAAAGCGAAACTAAATCATTGTATTCTTATCTGAATTATGGAATAATTAAATAACAAAAACAGTTATCGGGAGGAATGAAAATGAAAGTAATTGGACTAATTGGTGGATTAAGCTGGGAATCAACCTCTCTTTATTATAAACATATCAATACACTGACTCTGTCCCAGTATGATCATAATGCAAAACTTGTACTATATAGCATGGATTTTGGAGAAGTGACCACGTTATTACAAAATCATCAATATGAAGAAGTTCAAAACGAACTTGTTGCAGTAGCAAAAAAAGTAGAAAATTCCGGTGCTGATTGTATACTCATGTGTTCAAATACCGTACATCAATTTGCAGAAGAAGTACAACAAGCTGTATCTATTCCACTTCTCCATATTGGCGATGTGAGTGCAGAGGAAATTGTAGGGCACGATGTGAAACGAATAGGTCTTCTTGGGACAAAACAAACGATGGAACAAGACTTTTATAAAACTAGACTAGCCAATTATGGAATTGAAACAATTATACCGCAAGTTGATGAACGGGAATTTATTCATCATGTGATTCTTCATGAGTTAAGTAAAGGTATAATTTCACAGCGATCAAAAGAACGATTCTTACAAATCATTGCAAAGCTCATTGAAAATGGCGCGGAAGGAATTTTATTAGGCTGCACAGAAATACCGTTACTTATTTCACAGAAGGACCTTTCTATCCCTGTATTCGATACTGCTTTTTTACATGCCAAAACTGCAGTGCAATTTGCTGGATAATAACTCATGTTTATGAGTTATTTTTTCATATGTAAAAATTCACAAATTTATATATATAAAATCATTTGTAATACATTTAAACCCTCTACATCAATATTAAGTACTTCAAGAAAGGAAGTACTCATATGCAAATAACAATTGAAGTTTTACAGTTTATTGGCGGAGTAATCCCATACGTAATAAAATTATTACAAGCATTATCTTAATTTTTTCGTATAGTATTAGGCAATTATTTTTTTATAATTATATGTACAAAAACGATCCTCTAATTTTATAGAAGATCGTTTTTCCTTATGTTACTATATAAATCCATTTTGATTTTTCGACATATAGCCACGGCTATGGATAACAACAGGTGACCTGCACTCGTTTTCTCTCTTTGTTTTCACTTAGCATGGGGGCAGGAAAAGGATCTGACCGCTTCTATGCATGGCCAGATCCTTTTCCTGCCTAAAAAGAAGGGTTTTATGTCGGTTTTTTAATTCGTATTTATATATGTTAATTTTTCATAAACAACATTTTTTCGTGTCTTACTTTCAGACTGCTCAGAGAGTGGAAAATAGAGTGTAACCATCGTACCCACTCCAACTTCACTCATAATACAGATTCTTCCCTGATGACTTTCAATAATTTTATAGCTAAGCATAAGTCCGATTCCAGTTCCTTTTTCCTTTGTACTGTAAAAAGGTTCACCTAGCCTTTTGATTCTCTCTTGCGGAATTCCTATCCCTTCATCAGCAATACAAATAATAACCTCATTACTATCATCCTTATTTACTGTAATAGTGATCTTACCACCATCTGGCATCGCTTCAATCGAGTTTTGCATAATATTAATAAATACTTGTTTTAATTGATTTTCATAGCAATCAATAAATAAATTCTGTGAATCTATTTGCAATTCAATTTGGATATTTGCCATGATAGCCTTTGGATTTATTAAAGAAACGACATTTTTTAATATTGAACAGATGTTTTTCTTTTCATTTGGAATGACATCCGTCTTTGCGATTGATAAAAATTCATGAAGAATGGTTTCAATTCTTTCAATTTCTGAAAGCATGAGATCAAAATATTCTCCATGATCTTTCTTGTTTGTTTGAAATAATTGAATAAATCCTTTAATTACAGTAAGTGGATTTCGAACTTCATGAGCTACACCAGCAGCTAATTGCCCAATCGCCGCAAGTGTATCTGATTTATTAAGTAATTCCTCAGTCTTTTTCCGCTCTGTAATATCTTGGACAAGAATCATCACTTTATCTTTTAACAGCGGTAAACATCTAGCTTCAAAGAAACTAATACTACCCTTCATTGTTAGCGAGTATTCAACTATAACCATGGATTCCTTTTGCTGTACTTGTTTAATAGCGTCGATAAATTGCTCAGCTACTTGTGAAGGCAACACTTCATAAAACTTTTTTCCCATAAATAATTCTACGGGTACATAAAATTTATCTGAAGAACCAGCTTTATAATCTACAATTGTTCCATCACCATCTGTTAAGAAACATAAATCTGGGAGTGCTTGAAAAATAAGTTCTAGTTCTGAGGATTGTTGCTTTAATTGCTGCTCTATCCCTTTTCGATGTGTAATATCCACACCAACTGCCCAATAACTATAGTCTCGAACTGGAGATTGTTCAGAGATATTCGACCACATAATCGTTTTGATTTCTCCATTTTTACAAGTAAGGTTCATTTCCCAATCCCGAAAGCTTTTCCCACGAATAGAAAGTTTCTTTTGTACTTGTTTACGATATTTTTCATCAGGATATAACAGTTCTAGTGCCTGTGGATTCCCAATAATCTCTTCTGCTGTATAGCCAGTTACAAGCTCGCATTCACGATTCCATAAAATAAAATCACCATTTTTATCTAATGCGTCCACCATGATCGGCATCTTTTTTAATATCGTATGAAGTTGTTTTTCTTTTTGAGAGAGTATGTCGACATTTTGATTTTGCTGCTGAAGCTGATTCATTGCCCTATCAACAATGAGATTGGTAAGCTTTTCGAAGTATGTTTGACAAGCAATCACATTATTCTGTATTGGAAAGGCAACAAATTTCCCTACATGTTGCTCTTTTAATACTATTGGAATTTCAATCTTTGTAAGTAGTATATTATCTTCTTGATTCATTCCAAATGAAAAAAGACATTCGTTATTATGATCAAGAAGTTGATGTGAAATGTTTGTTAGTAAATAAAACTGTTCTGCCATGGTTGCTATTGTTTTCACATCAATAATTTCCATAAGCCGCGCATTCATTTTCTATCCACCTCTATATGTAAAATTAATACTAATTTTAAATCATGCTTCTCCATTATACGTATTATGACCTTATAGGTATAGAGGGCGAACACAATTATTCAAATAAATTTTATTTTTCAGCAAAATCACACTATGTTTCCACCATTAATCGTTATTTTTCAATCACATATTCACAAAATATTCAAAAAATATTCAAAAATTCCATTTAATTTTTCCGATATATTCTATATAATAAAAACCAATAAGGCTTCTATGAATCTCATAGAACACCTTACCCCTAATAAAAAGTAAAAAAGAATCCTTTATGGATTCTTTTTTACTTTTTATGCCATTACATAATGATGCAGCGCATGTGCAACTCCATGCTCTTCATTTGAAAGTGTTTCATAGCGACATATTTGCTTAATTTCTTCTACTGCATTACCCATCGCGATCGATATATGTGCTTTCTCCATCATAGAAACATCATTAAGACCATCACCGATTGCAACGGTATTTTCAACTGGGATGTTAAAATGTTTTGCTAATGTGTATAGGCCATTTCCCTTTTGAGCATCACGATGATTAATCTCTACGTTATGCCAATACGAAGCTGTAATAGCTAATTCAGTATTATGCTGAAACTGTTCTTTTAGCTTTTGTAATTTCTCGATGTCATATGAGAACGGTAAAAGTTTATGAACATACAACGAATCTTCTAGTAGTGGTTTACAGCTTTCTGTAATGTGAAACACAGTATGCTCTAGGTATAGTGCTGCGATATTTTCTAGTTCTTGCAGATCAATATCTTTATTCGAATTTTTAATTTCATCGATTTCAAGGTACACACTTTCTTTACCATACTTTGGAACGTATACTCCTCTATCTGTATACAGTTGGTAATACATTCTATTTTTCTCTAGATACTCCACAATTTCGAATGCATGTGTGTTTTGAATTGGATATCTCTTCATTATTTGTTGATCCATAAAAATAAGAGCTCCATTTTCTGCGATAATCGGACATTGTAAATCAACTTCTAGTAAAAGACGCTCGATATCTACAATGGAACGTCCTGTACAAATCGCCACAACATGCCCTTGCTTTTGGCATTTGCGGATTGCTGCCGCATTTTCTTTACTAATCATTTTATTTCCTGAAAGAAGAGTACCATCTAAATCAATTGCGATAAGTTTCATCATCCTGTCACCACTTTCTCTGTATAAACCCACGGTTCATTAGAAGTATAGATGAAAACAAGGTATCGTTTTCACACTTACCCCATTAAGTACCCTTTAGTTATAATTTATGAAAAGCGTTTCAGGTCAAGAAATATTTTCATCTCATTCAAAATTCCCAGTTGAAATATGAACAATATATTACAAAAAGGAGTTTCTAATATATCCTTTTTATATATTAAAAAAGAACTATTAACAACTTGTCAAAAAGTCCTTCATAAACAATTAATGTCCATTCAAACTCTAGGTGAAACAACAGTTTTTGTTTCTGAAGTTGTTCAATATAGTAAATCCCGCATTGAACATGAGCTAGCTTGGATTTCAACACTTATGAAAAAAATATAAAAACTGACAAGAAAAGTAAAAAACACGAATGAAAATGAAATTTATTATCAATACTATAATTAATAAAAGGGCAACCACCATATGGTTACCCTTTATCGTTTAAGCTTCTGGTGTAAATGTTTTGCAATCTGTTTCTTCCGTTGTAGACGCATGCTTTCCTTTATGACTGACTACATAAATTGCATCTGCGTTACATTTGTTTCCATTGCCCCAATAGTGACAGTTGTTTACTTCACAAAGAACATCTTGTGCCATAAGTATCACACCTCCTTATTTCTTTAGCATTAACAGTTTTAGGAGGTATGATACTTCTATTTATTATTTGTATCGATACTACTCTTCCTAGCTATCATACAAAATTCAATAAAGAAAACAATTTTCCCCAATTTTTTTTTGTTATATACTTTTATTTATTATTTATTAAATAATAAAGGGGATTATATAATGAAGGATCCTTGGAATCCTACAAAAAAAGAAATCATTGAATGGGCTTATAAGGAACGTACCTTTCTTCCTGAGCAAGACTGGGATTTAGCGATATGTACTAATTTTGTGGAAACTATATTGAATATTGCAAGTGATGAAAATTGTCCAAAGCAAGATTTTTTTCTTCATTGTTTATATCTATTAGTTGGAGATGCTATACGTACACACGGAAATACATATAATATAGAATCTCTGCAAAATATCTTACAAAGTGCAGCAAATTCAACGAATACAGATATTTTAAAATGGGTAGAGCGCTCCCGAACTCTTCTATCTAGGCCAGAAACATTTTGCTATGATTTATGGTGCGATGGTGGCTTCGTTTATAAAATTGATAAAAAATAAAAGAAGAGGACTAAGTCATCGGAAATTAGTCCTCTTTTTTGTATATTTTCCATTATTAAGATGATTTCACTTTTCGCAATGCTCCTATATCTTCACTTACAATTATATCAATACTTGAAGAAAATTTTTTAATATCAAAATCCCACCATTTTATTTCTAACAATTCATTTATCACATCATCTGAAAATCTCTTTTTTATCTCAGTAGCAGGATTACCCCCAACAATTGTATATGACGGAATAGCTCCATCCCCTATTTTAATTCCTGGCATAATCGTAGCATCCATACCAATCCAAACATCACTCCCAATTATGGTATCGCCTTTTAAAGGTAAATCAGAAAGTGAAGGTGTGTACTTTTCCCAACCGTGGCCAAGAATATTGAATGGATACGCTGTAAATCCGTCTATTCGATGATTCGCTCCATTCATAATAAACGTAACACTAGATGCCACACAGCAAAATTTCCCCATTATGAATCGATTACCGATGACTTCATAATGATATAGAACTTGATCTTCGAATGTCTCTCCATGTTTTGAATCATAATAAGAATAATCGCCTACAATACGTAATTGTATTTTTAATAAAATGAACACTCTTATTTCCTTCTATCGGATATTTCACATTTGGATTAGGATTCATGCTGGATAGTACCTCTTTCATTTGAAGCAGCGGCAACTGGTTTTAGGTTATATATCGGCAAAATAAATAATAAACCAATAATAAATAGTAATGCTGTTCCTTCATACATTGTACTGAGTGAAAATGCTTCTTTTAATGAACCAGCTATACTCATCGTTAATACCATTGAGCCTGTAAATAAAGGACTCAAAATCCCATTTACCCGTCCGATAAAGTCTGTATCTGAGTTTTGAATAATAAGTGTATTTATCCCAATTTGGATACAAGGAAGAGCTAGACCACTGAAAAACTGAGCGATAAGCGTGAGCCATAAATTTGTAGAAAATCCGATAATACCAATACCAATAGCCTGTGCAAACATTCCGAGAATTAACATCTTTTGCGGAGCAACGTTTTTCGCAAATATCATTGCTAATGCTCCACCAATAATCATTCCTGCACCATTTACAGTTAATAACCATTGTAAGCTTTCTTTCGATAAACCTAATTGTTCTGTAACGATAAAAATTCCGAGTGGTTGGATAAGACCAATGCCTAATCCTGCTGCCATAAAACATAACCCAAGTAATGTTAATGTTTTCTTTGATTTAACATACCTTATACCGTCCGCCATTTCTTGCAATAAGCCAATTTTTTTCTTTTCTTCCTGTTCTTCTAGGTCTTTTGGAAGAAAGAGTAATACGAAAGCCGCAAGTAAAAATACACTACCTGTTACGACAATCGAAATATAAATTCCAAAGCTTTGAAACACAAACGTACCAAGTATAGGTCCTAACACCATAAATATTGCGAAAATCGTTTGATACAATGACATTCCTATTTGCATTTCTTCTGTAGACAAATGCTGTTTAAACAGCTTCATACCTGAAGGCTGTGAAAACTGTGAAAGTATCGCAGAAATAAGTGTAACAAAAAAAACCACTTTCCACGTTCCAAATATAAGTGTGAGCAATACCGCGAAGACTGATAATGAACTTAAAACCTCACACCAAATCATCGTCTTTTTCGGTCGCCACCTATCAGCAAATGTCCCACCAATAAAGGAAAAGATAAATATTGGTGCAAATTCAGCAACTGAAATCATAGAAATCGCGAATGGATCACCATTCGTCATTTCCATTACATAAAGCAGTACAGCGAAATTTCGAACCCATATTCCTACCTGCAAACATAATGCTGAAACAAGAATTGCTTGCACAAATCGATTTTTTAATACTTCTGATACACTACTACTCTCTTGTTTCATTTCCACTTTCCCTGACATAAAAAGCCCCCTATTTTACATTCTGAACAGGAGGCAGCACAATCATATTAAAAAGACAGTATATTCGCAGCGCGAAGACACTTCTCTTTTACATAAAAATGTACAGACTAATCCTATTCAGAAGAATATTTCGTTTTATAACGAATGTCTCTTTGAAAATAGAATTAGTTAATCATTGGATGTCTTCACCCTTCCGTTTCGATTTTAAATTACACATACATACTCTATGTGAACAAAATAATATGTATGCATGTCTCAAATACCTATTCTAGAAAATTAACGGTAATTCCTCTAAAGAACGCATTAAATAATTGCCCTGCCATTTGATTTTTTCTCGCTCACCTTTTATTTGTACTGTAGGCATACGTCTTAGCAAAGTTGAAATTGCAATTTTCGCCTCTAAACGAGCAAGTGGTGCTCCTAAACAAAAATGACTTCCATGTCCAAAGGCAATGTGCCGATTATTTTCTCTTGTTATATCAAAAACTTCTGGATTTACAAAGACATTCTCATCACGATTTGCTGAAGCTAATGAAATAATAACCACATCCCCTTTTTGAATTTCTTGATCATGAATCATAAAAGGTTCAGCTGCCCAGCGTGCGGTTGTAATTTCAACTGGAGAATAATAGCGTAATCCTTCTTCAATTGCTGAATCAATAAGTTCTGGTTTTTCTTTTAGTAATTGAAGCTGTTTTGGATTCTCAAGTAACGCCAATACTGTATTTGTAATAAAATTTACAGTTGTTTCATGTCCAGCTACAATGAGTAACACAATCATCGAATAAAGCTCTGGCGCACTTAACTTACTCCCTTCACTTTCTGCTTGAATTAATGCGCTAACTAAGTCTTCCTTCGGCTCCTTTCTTTTCATATCAACTAAATATTGAAGATATGTAATAAACTCAGATAATTTCACTTCATTATCTTTTATCTCTTCAGGAGTTTCAGGTGAAGCAATTACCGCATGAGACCACACTCTAAATTTTTCTTGATCTTCTGTTGGTATACCAAGCATTTCACTAATGACATTGATTGGTAATGGGAATGCATAGTCGTTTACGAGGTTCATAGATTGTTGCTGCTGTACGTTATCTAATAAATAATCGGCAATCTTTTGAATGCGCCCTTCTAATTGTGAGATCATCTGAGGGGTAAATGCTTTTTGGACAAGTGATCGTAACCGGTTATGATCAGGTGGATCTGAATTTAACATGTGTTTCGTTAAATGATCTCCGTTTTCTATTGATAGAAATGGTTTGAGCTCATCTTTTGAAAATACATTTTCAGGATTTTTCTTTAAGCGGGAATCTTTTACAAGTGGTAATGCATCTTCGTATCTTGTTATAAGCCACTCTGTACCCATATCCCCTTTATATACAGAAAAGATTGGCTGTGAAGCTCGTGATTCTTTATAAATCTCATAGGCATCTTCTTTAAACTCTGCGGAAGCTAACTGGATATTCCCAAGTGTTTTTCGGGTAACCTTGTTTTTGAAAGACATTGCATTCCCTCGCTCTCATGTATTTGTGGAAATCACTTCCACACATGCATTATAACGCAATTAAAATAAGAAAATTGTAAATATTCCACTTTGATCTTACTTTATATATTGAAAAATAATAACGTGATGTACATTTTCACAAAACAGCAGGAGAATAGAAAAATATATTTTCTACTCTCCTGCTTAAACTTGAAAAATCTTCAATCATAGATGGAAAATTCTTTTTGTTCGTTGAGTTTATTTCTAACCAAAACACATAAAATTACTAATTTGCTGGTATCTATAACTCACTTTCCGGCGACGCCCGCCTTGCCAAGTGTATCCTGATACTCCATTTCTTCTGACCTCAGTTGGGAAAAACCATAAATCTCTTCCAAAAGGTCCTGGTCGATGTAATCGTAAGTATCCCCATCTCCCTAAACAATTACACATCCATGTTTTCAAATTACCGCTTTGTGTAGGAGTAGCGAATGTTGATGGTAAAGATGGTACTTGTTGGGGAGGTGCTGACGTTGGAGCATCTTCAGCATCATCAGGTCGATATTCTTCATGCTCAGTTTCTCTTATTTCACTAGATGATTCATACCCAGGATGTTGTGGGTTATAATATGGTGTTTGACCATAACCTACTCCTGGATATATTGGTTGATTATACATATAAACGATCACCTTCTTCTTATTTGTAACTTCAAAACATTAATATGTGATATCCCCCTTATAGGAAGCTTATGTACAGCCCAAATTCTTCTTTCATAATTTCATTTATACAAATGGATCGGTTTATAAAACAAATAAGAACATGAGAATTTTCCTTTTGACCAGCAATTCGCGAAACAAATATAGCTCATATTTTTGAGAAGGATTCCTTCAAAAATATGAGCTATATAAATCTATTTTGATGTTTGTTTTTCTAAATCCTATCATTATTTATTCAACTTAACACTATAATAGCGCATTGATTTTAATGTACCTTCCATTTCAAAAACACCTTGCTGGATTAACGTACGTAATCGGTATTCGATAAAGTCATCACCGATGTATTGCTCTCCATTACCAAGTACCTCGCCAACTAATCTTGCTGATTTGTAGAAAGTATCTTCTGTTTTTTCTAACTCAAGTTTTGTTGCACATTCAATCATGAAAGAGTCCAAGTAATCTTCTTGTACAGAAAGAACTTTATTGTCTTTCCAAATTCGTAATACATCCGTAGTTTCGGAGAATGTTTCCCATTCTTTTTCAAGTTCCTTACGTGCATTTTTTGTTAATAATGGACCCTTACCATACTTTTCACGAATAACTGCTAGCTTCTCTGGTGGTAATTCTCCTGTTGCACGAATACTATAATCTTTTGAAAATAACTCTTTATGAGCTTCTGACGTATTAATTACACGGATATTATTTTGTTCTTTTAACTGCGCAAGTGTAAAATAAAGTCCGATATGTTCATGGGCATTGTCTGCCTTCCAGATTGTGATTGGGATATCTTTCGGAATAGATTGTAATTGTTCCATTGTTTCTAAAAATCTTGGTAAATACTCTTCTTCAAAATAAAGATCATATGAATTTAAATTTCTTGATAACCATTGTTGGCGTGCTGCTTGCCCAGATTGCAATTCCAATTGATGAATTGGACCGATAGAGAAGGCATCTGAGAATGAAATAACATGCTCTTGACGTAAATCTGCTTGACTAAGCATGTGCTTTAAACAACCTGCTGGCGAGTCGCCAAATGCAATATGTACATGCTTACTGTCTGTAATATTTAGTTTTGGTTTTTGCGATTCAATCAATTGCTTTGGTATTTCTGCTAACATCTTGATTGTTTCTTCATCTATATTATTTTCAATTAATTCAAATTGGAGTAGAATGTGATGGAGTAACGATTTCGCCTCATCTTCTGGCATATTATCAATTACTTTACTTAATTTGTCAGTCATGTATTTCCCTCTCATTTCTTTACTAATGTAATTTATAGTGTACCATATATTACTTACCCTGCTACATTTTAAAAACATACTCTTAGCCTAGCTCTATACTCACTAAAAGAAATGAAAAAGATACCCAACTATACAGTATGGTATTATCCCCTTTAAATAGACAGAAAAAAGAGTCCACTTGGTATGATGGACTCAGTACTGTTTATCAATTAACTATATGTTAAAAAGCAAGGATACCTTAAAGTAGCCACTATTTAAAACCATTCTCCATTTATATTAATAAAAAGTCACTTATTTTTGGTTAATCATTTCAAATACTTGTTGTACGTCTTTGTCGCCGCGCCCTGATAAATTGACAATAATCCTTTGATCGTTTGGTAAGGTTGCAGCTAACTTTATCGCATATGCTACTGCATGAGAACTTTCTAATGCCGGAATAATACCTTCAACACGAGACAATTTATGAAAAGCTTCCATTGCTTCATCATCAGTAATGGCCACATATTGTGCACGTCCAGTTTCTTTATAATAACTATGCTCTGGTCCGACACCTTGATAGTCCAGTCCTGCAGCAATGGAGTGCGCCTCTGCAATTTCTCCATTTTCGTCTTTCATCATATAGCACTTAAATCCGTGGATGATACCAGGCTCTCCTGCTGTAAGAGGCGCTGCATGCATCCCTGTTTCAATCCCTTTACCACCCGGTTCAACACCTACCATTTTTACTTCTTTATCATTATAAAATGGAGCAAATAATCCAATTGCATTACTCCCTCCACCTACACAAGCAACCAAATAGTCAGGTAGACGTTGTTCTTTTTCAATGTGTTGTGCTCTTGCTTCTCTTCCAATTACAGCTTGGAAATGACGAACAATCGTTGGGTACGGATGTGGTCCCAGTGCAGAACCTAATAAATAAAATGTGCCTTCATAGTTTTGAGCGTAATCTTCAAGTGCTGCATCTACTGCTTCTTTAAGAGTACGTCCCCCTTCTTGAACAGCAATTACCTTCGCTCCTAATAATTCCATACGAAATACATTTAATTGTTGACGTTCTGTATCCATTCCACCCATATAAATCATACAATCTATTCCGAACATAGCACATGCGGTAGCCGTAGCAACCCCGTGTTGCCCTGCTCCTGTTTCTGCAATGATACGTTTTGCTCCCATTCTTTTCGCAAGCAAAATTTGCCCTAATACATTGTTAATTTTATGAGCTCCTGTATGATTAAGGTCTTCTCGTTTTAGGTAGATTTTTGCACCACCTATCTCTTCACTCAAACGCTTCGCATAGTACAATGGATTTGGACGCCCTACATATTCTTTAAGATAGTACTCATATTCTTCTATAAACTCTTGATCATCTTTGTATTGATTAAATGCGTTCTCCAAGTGAAGTAGAGCCTCTTGTAGTTGTTCTGGCACAAAACTGCCCCCAAATTCTCCAAAATATCCATTTTCCGCTTGTAATAAATTCATGTTAATTCCTCCTTGTAATTTTTAAATATTGAATGAAAAAAGTAAAAAAATGCAAAAAGCCCTCTACATGCATAAAGCATGTAGAGGGCGATATATACGATTATACCGTGGTGCCACCTCTTTTAGTTCCTTGTCACATAGACGAAGAACCCTCTCGTTTTTGGATACGGAATAATAAATTCGATATCCTCATCCTTTTGACCACTCCCACGGCTGAAGCCATGGGATTCTTTTTCGCAAACATCTCACTTACTATGTTCCAAAGAAACAAGCAGAGGCGAGACTTGGGCGAACAACTCTCGATAGAAAAACACGCTAACAAGAGGGCAAAGTCTGTGCCAACTACGCCATCCGACAGGCGATACTTTTTTTCAAAAACCTTTTATACCAAACTGGTTGTTTATATACAACCGATACGATTGGTTGTACGTCCATCTCATGCAATTTACGCGCAATGTTTTGTGCACCATTTACATCTCGATGGATTTCTGTTTTGTGAACAGAACATATAAAACGACGTCCGTTAGCTTTGTGTCTTCCCCCACAAAATGGACAGTCTTGTGACGTATAGATTTCTTCTGTTTTTTCCACTTTGATACCTTTTAGCTTTGCTTTATACGTTAGCTTTTGTTTGATTTTCCCTTGATTCCAAAGCGATAATTGTTGTCGTCTTTTTTTGTTGTTTTTTTGTTTCTTTTTTACATTTTGTTTTGTGTTTTTTTCAATTCCTGATACATTTCCAATCACAAAATGTGTCACTTGTTCTTGTTCTAAAAATTGAACCACTTCTTTTGTTGTTTTATGTTCTAACTGTTCAATTTGATTTTTACTTTTTTGACGGATTCGATTTCGTGCTGTTTTGTATTTTTTCCATTGACGAGAACCTTTTTTACACCGAGACATTTTTTTACTCAGGTCTGCTAATGCTTTAGCACGAAATTGTGAAATACTACGTATAGCTCTTCCAGAAACCAATAAGGCTTTGTCCTTTGTTGCGACCGTTACTGTATGGATTTCACCTAGATCTCCGCCCGCGACTTTTTTCTCGTACTCGGATATATCTTTTTCTGGAACAGCCACTGAATAACAAAACCAATACGCACCGTTACGCCAAACAATCTCCGCATAATTACAATCTTTCACATCATCCATTGCTAAGTTTGGGATGGATACCGCATTGTTTTTCTTTGCAATCGATTCGTTCCAATTTTTCTTCTTCTTTTTTGTTAATAAATCGACAAGGTTAACTTCATAATTCACACGTTTGATTTTAATTATTATGTCTGTGATTTCCATACTTGCCTTTTTTAATGGAATACAATAATAATATTTTCTTCGCCATGGATACTTTACTTTTTTATCCGTTTTTCTTAATTTGCGAATGGTTTCACGATTCGCTTCATATTTGTCTGCAATTGCCTGTACAGTTTGAGAATGTAGGTTGTACGTTTGTTTGCGAACAGCTTGGATTTCGGACTTACTTAACCATTTTTTCCACGTGAAATAATAGCTCGTCGCTTCACGAACAATATCATTCCAAACCGTAGCTGTTTCTCTTTGCATGTTACGAAGTTCTTCGTATAATTCTTTTTCAAATGGAATTTGAAATGCATGTGTGACAAACATGTTGTATTCTCCTTTCTTCTTTATTTCCCCTTACGTTCAATATAACAAATACATGTGTCTTTTTATATTTGCTTTCATCCCACGGCTGAAGCACATGGGCTTTCCCGCTCATAAATTCTGTAATCATTAAAATCTATTGCTTCAAATTTCTTAAGGTTTAGCATTTGCCTAAGTTTCATATAAACTTCCCTCATTTTAAATAATAGATTTATGTATCAACTCCATAATCTCTTAACTTTAATTAAACTTTCATTTTTAAACTCTAATTTATAAATATCAGGCTTTGATGTACTTTTCCAGAAATCATATCCATAACGGTCATCGAAGTAATTCATAATTATTGTCATAATGTTCCCATGTGTTCCAATAACAATATTCTTCCCTTCATAATCTTTTAACAAATTCTTGATGATTGGAATTGATCGATTTTGAGCTTGTAATGTTGATTCACCTCCTGATAAACAATAATTTTTATCTTCAAAAGATAGTTTGATAGCTTCTAATATCTCATCTTCAGAAAGCTTATAATCTAATCCTTTAATTGGTCCTTCCTTTAATTCATCATATTCTTTTATAGTTAAGCCTTTATGCATAGCAAGTGCTTGTACAGTTTGAACTGCTCTTGTATAAGAACTTGATACAATTACATCAATATCCTTATCAATTAATAATTCAGTTACCTTCTTTGCATCTATTTCACCTTCTTTAGATAATCTTCTCGTTTTCTCTTCTCCAAATTTAAATGGCGATTTTGCATGACGTACCATATATATTACAGGAGTCAAAATTTACCCCCTCCTTATTTAATTTTTAATATTTCAATTTTACCAATTTTTCATAGTAAATTGCTGCTTAATCCAAGCCTTATTCCACAATACTTCCTTTAGTTTAAAATATGGACTCAAATCCAGTTGCTCATTAATATATTTACGCTTATATTATTAGAGTGCGTAATTTTCTGATTTTTTAATTTTAGGTACTTACCTTCTAACTTATTTATTAATTTTTAAAGGAGCTATCTTATGAATTATAGAATTGTATTTTTTGATGTTGATGGAACTCTTACACATCATGAAAATGGTTGTATTTCAGCTAATACTAAAGAAGCTATAAAAGCACTGAAAAATAAAGGGTTAAGGGTGGTTGCAGCAACAGGAAGACCGTTATCCATGTGCAATGAAATAAGAAAATTAGGAATAGATACGTTCATCACAGCAAATGGGGCTTATGTGAAGCACAATCAAGAAGTTCTTCATAAAGTACCAATGGATAAAAACATCATTCGAGAAGTGGTTGAATTTGCATATATTGAGAATAACGGGCTGTCATTTTTTACAGAAGATTTTAGTATGAACGGTGTAGAAGATAAAGAAATACTAACAGCATTGAACGAAACGTTGTCATTGAATGATTATCCAACTATAAATAAACATATTTATAATCAAGAGGTCTATTTGATGTGTTTGTATGCTACTGACGAAACGGTAGAGAAATACATTCACAAGTTCCCACATCTAACGTTTAGCAGATGGCATCCTTTTGTTTTAAATGTATTACAAGAAGAAGTATCCAAATCTTTAGCCATCAAAAGTGTCTTACAGTATTTTGACATTGATAAATCAGAGGCTATTGCGTTTGGGGATGGAGGAAATGATATAGACATGTTGGAATTAGTAGGACTTGGGATTGCTATGGGAAATGGTAATGAACAATTAAAAGCAGTTGCAGATTTCGTCACAAAAAAGTCAAGTGAAGATGGAATCAATTTTGCTCTAAGAAAGCACGGAATTATTTAAGCATTCATAAGAAACTGATATTTTATTTATGTTTGGAGTGATTTCTTTGCTAGATCTGTTTCAATATAATTGGCAAGTTAGAGAAGAATGGTTTAAATGGTGTGAAACAATTCCGAGTGAAGAGCTTATGAAAAAACGTACAGGTGGTATGGGGAGTATTATACATAATTTATTTCATGTGATTGATTGCGAACAATTATGGGTTAATCAAATGCAAGGAACTACTGTCATTAACAAGGACATAGATACGATTTCTAGCCTAAGCGATGTAAAGACATTTTCTAATATAACCAAGTTAGTAACAAAGAGATTTATAGAGTCGTATGCTCTTGATTCTGATGAGAGAATTTTAGAAGTTAAGAGTAAGAATGGTAACTCATTTTCGTTTACTTATGAAAAAATCATGCGTCATATCATTACTCATGAAATTCATCACATTGGACAGTTGTCTGTTTGGTCACGAGAAATGAGTATCAAGCCGGTTTCATCTGATTTATTAACAAGAGATTATTTAAGAATCTAGTTCTCTCCCCTATTTTTAGGGGAGAATCCTTGACAAAAGGTGCTTTCATGTACAGAAAACACCTTTTCAGTCTACAACTTTTTTTAACAGTCTATTTCAAAGTCTTTTGAACGAAGTTTTCTACCTGTGCCCTGTTCATAAACTATTTTCGTCACTACAAGCAATAATAATGGCTTAAAAGAGATTACCGATACTGATCATGGTTAGGCTCAAATAAACGGTCTTGAGCATTTCTTACAACAGCAAAATTGTCTACATTGTAATGTCCATGAAGGATCTCATTGTGATGGGAAATGATTTTCTCAGCAGACAAAATCTTAGAGTCTGTCGTCGAATGTCCATCCCCTACGAGAGTTACATCAAAAGAGTGGACTGTAGCCGTTCTTACAGCCGTATCGATGCAATGTTCAGTCTTACATCCCATAATAACTAAATGACCTACTTGATTATCTTTTAAATATTGAAGCAAATCCGTTTTGTAAAAAGAATTGGTCGCCTCTTTGTCTATAAAAATTGCAGTATTGGTTGGAACCTTAATTTCATTGTGAACTTGAAAGCCAGCACCCTCCCCATTGGCAACATCTTTATCTCTTACAAAAATGATAAGTGCAGCTTCTACTAATGCTTGATTAATTACGTTATTTATATTCGCAATCAATCTATTTTTCTTGAACACTTCCTTTTCTTCATGGTTTCCGTCAATTAACTCTTGTTGGGCATCAATAACTAATAATGCTTGATTCAATAATATCCCTCTCCTCTGTGCTTTTAATTGTTGTAGGTATTCGACAAAATAATTGAAATTCCTGTTGTTTTCAATTAGAACTACTGTTTGTTCTAAAAAATTTACCTCTCAGTACGAAAAAAACGTAGTTGCTAAACTAACCTGCCTCGATAGTAGATTAGCAGCTACAATTTTTCAAAGTACTTTATTGTTCTTTAAATGACTTTATTATTCGTATACAACACGTTCTTCTATTCGATCTACCAGTTCGTTATAAATTCAATGCAAAATCTGATCAAATTAAAGCTAAAACACTCTATCTTGGAGAAAAAAGAAGGAGCTGTAGCGTTGAAATAAAGTTTGATTATTTCTGTGATCCTTCTTCCATTAAAGCGCCCTTTTCTTGAATAAGTACATAACTTGTATTAGCTTAGTAACCACCTTTATTAGCAAGAAACACTGCTCCTTAAACATTGTCTATGGTTTTGAAATATATTTACTATCTCAATATTCTCCAAAAATCCGGTCCATAGTTCCTATTCTCAAATTTAACTGGAAGTCGTGTCTTTGAAAAATTATCACCAACGTTTATCTTATATAATTTATTCTGTAAAGGAGAACCAAAGGAAAACTCAAGTTGACGATCAGTAAGATTAAACAAAACTGAATGAACTGTTCCAAAGTTCTCTTTGTAATTATGAATTGACACCCCTTCTGGAAACTCCGTTAAAAGAAGTTCTTTAATTTCGTAAACAGATCTCTTACCATTAACACTAAACTTATTCTCTAAAACATTATATCGCAGCTGTGATTGATCTAGCTTACCTGGTTCGAGACTTTCAATTTCAGGAAATAGTCCATGATTTGTTGCGATTAAATAATCTAGTTCTGCTTTTTTTACTGCTTTAACTCCATCATACGTTCCAACTAAAGCTGCCTCTCCATTTGCATCCGCTAAAAGTAAATTCATATTCGTTCCCACAGGCATGTTTTTCACAGCATAAACGGCTTCTTCAATATTTTTGCACGTCTCTAGTACAGCTCTAACAATAACCATAAACTGCAACCCAGTGACTGCTGGTTCTCTCATACCTGGATATTTACCTATTGGCATGCCACACGAAGCAAAGGCTACACATAGACCTTTCTCGTTTAATCCTTCACTCCGACCAAATGCAGATACAGAGAAACCAGTATGCGTGTAACTTCCATCTACTTTAGTTGTACAAAGGCGCATATCTGAAATGTTAGGAGAGAGGTCGTAGTTTCGTACTACGTATGTTTTACCATCAGCCATTTTTTTTGGCGAAATTGCGCCTAGACTACATCCTCCAGGTATTAACCAGGCATCGTTATAAAACTTTAATTGATTTGGTTCAAAGCCAAAACCTTCCGCAAAACCTTCTAATTCCTCATTTAATCCCGGACAATACTCCTCGATTTGAGATCTCATTTCAAGATATGCTTTGTCAGAATCAGGTTGTTCCCTAATAAAAATTTTCTTAGCGTGTGAATTCTCACGGTATTCTAATGCTTGCTGTTTGCCAATCTCATACGAACTTCCTTTAAGATAAGTAAATTTCCCTGTATGCGTATTCATTTCAAGCTCCCCATTCTGCATTTTAATAGCAAGACACATATACCTTGCTATAAACAGAATAAACTCTCCAGTTGCTGGAGAGTTAACCTCATTATTCATTATTCATTATTCATTATTCATTATTCATTATTCAATTGTTATGAATTGTTACCTTACCTTTACAAACACTTTCGTCAGAAAATCATTTGGGTGTATTTCATTATTCGGTTTCATATTTATTGGATTCACTATTTTGGATGGAACGAGTCCCTTTATGTACTGTTCCATATACATCCCTTCAACATGCAGTGACTGCTCTGCTAACCATGCCTTTAAACGACTGTAACCATAGTGAAGTTCTGAATAAGGCCCTTTCACATTGACACATGCATACATTCCTCCAGGTAATATCATAAGAGGCTCCTCGTTTTTATCGACTTTTACAGGTAAAAGTAATTCAACATCTGCTTTCTTTTGTTTCCAGTCTTTTTGATGAAAAATAGCTAATAGCTCCCCATCTATATCCAACTGATATGCATATATCCGTTCAAACAACTTTTTAACGAGTGTGTCCATTTCAACGAGGTTTATTGTTTTGCGTATAGACACAACCTGTATATTTTGTCGCTTCTCTATGTAACAACTTGACAGAGTGGGCTCCGGAATGAATGCTTCCTCATTCTTTATGAACTTCTTTATTTGCTGAATGTTGTTAATTTGTTTGGTGATTTGTTCTTGCTGATACTGTAACTCCTCAGTTTTTTTCTTTAATCTTACATCCAAATTTTTCATATCTTCACCTTTTAAAACTTGCTCAATTTCATTTAACGAAAACTGGCAATCTTTAAGAATCAGGATGGTTTTTAGCTCTTTCATCTTATCGTAGTCATAATAACGATAGCTTGTCTCGGGATCTACATAAGAAGGTTCGAGTAAACCAATGTCACTATAGTAACGAATTGTTTTCACGGGTACATCGCACAAATTTGAAAATCTTCCGATGGTATACATAGCATAGCCTCTTTTCTAAACTACATTTACTTCTAAATAATTTACTCAAATTAATTCCATAAGTTAAAAATGCATAAAATGAAGAATCTTGAAAGACTCTTTATTTTACGCATCCAATGGGAAAGAAATTGAAATTCTTATATGAATATAGTACCAGGTTTGCTAGCCTACGGTAAAACTATATGTGCCGTTAAAAACAAGAAGCTAAAACATATACGAACACTCACAATATGTGCGGAGAGTAGTGATGGCACAACGCAATCTTGCATGTCAACCATATTATTTATCTAATCCTATAATTGCTAAAAGAAAGGAAAAAGATAAGAAAACACAAAGTGGCATAAACAACATCGTATCCATTCTCGCAAAATACGTATCTTTTTTTCGTTTGAAAATACCAAAATAATGAAACTCCCCAACTATCCTAAGCCCAAACACAAACATACAAATCCAAGAACCGATTTGTACAATAACGCGTGGAATGAATGAAGTAATTATATTTGCCTGTAATAATAGAAGTAACGCTGCCATGCTTAGTAATAGCGTAACTAATAACGTCATATAAGCACTAGGAGTAAAAGCTTTCCCCTCAGACTCGGTTGGAATAGCAGCTTCTATCCCCCATTCCCCTCCATAAAATTACAAAGTATCTTCTAACATGTTAAGGATATTACCAAAATGAAGATTTATTAATCCATTGGAAATTGTTGCATAAGTGCGTCTCTCATCATTTCAACTGGGTATTTTGGTATTTTCAGCATAATCATACGGTTTAAATAATGATTCAATTCCGCCATATTGATAAAATCACTCTTTTTCACCTCTAATTCATCATAGAAATAATCATTTATCATAAAAACAGATTCATTCATTTGCGAAATAATACTACGATTATTCGTTGCAGCATATTGAATAGTTAGATCTTGATTTAAATATTGTTCAATCACTTCTGGTTCAATTCCATCTAATAACAAATTTGTTACTAAATCTTTTTTGAATAACGCCTCTAAATTTCGTAAATCTTTTTTCTTTACTCCATAAATCACAAAATGATACCTTGTAATATTGTTCATGACTATGACACATTTCTTACGATTAATTGTAAATAAGTTTGCATGCCAACAATTTAACGTATTGCTATCACTTGGGTCTATCTTTTCTATTTTTATTCCCATGTTATCTGCTAGTTTTTTTGTACATTGGATTAGTTGCATATACGTTCGGTCCTTCCATTTTATATTTCAAAACGCTATTCATTACAGAATTTTCTCCATCGTTTATAATGTTCTTTCTCCATGTCTTGTTCGGTAAATAAGCTTAATTCTTTTTTAGCTTGGAAAATGAGAAATTCATCATTTTGATCGTGAAACATCGACCAAATTTTCTTGTTTTTTTTCTGAAACTCATGGATATATTCTGTTAGCTCATAATAAGGCAATTCTCCTTCCTTCCATTCTACAAATTTAACCGAAAGTTTTTCAAGAGCATCTTCTGTTAATTTTTTATGATATAAATTTACAATTTCTAAATCTCGTTTGCGTTCTGCTTTTGATTTTTTCATCGTATTTGTTCTCCTAACCATTTAGCAAAAGAGCAGTCACATTCTTAATCTCGTGACTGCTCTTTTGTTTCCTTATTCCACTCCTAAAGCCTTAAACACCGAATCCTCAGCACTCTGATAAAATGCTATTTGAAACTTAGCAAACAACTTTGGTGGAACGGTCGGAATATCAACAGCTGATGCCATTGGAAGGAGTATTTTCTTAGCTCCCGAATCAAAACATACTTGTAATACATTTGCCAATTCTTCAACTTTACTAATAGTACCACTAATACTAATAGAGCCTAATACAACCATTTGACTTTGTACCGGCTTGTTCATCCTCTCTGGAATTAACTTTCCTCCACCTTGTTCCGGAACAGATACAAATTCTTCATTCATTGTTTCGTTATCAATATAAGAAAAATTGACATCATAAAATTCCATGCCACCAATTTTCTTTAATTGTTCTTTCACACGTCTACGTCCTATCAACGCATAACGTAGTACTTCTTCCACATCTTCTTTTGTATACTCTCCGTTTGGATATAACAGTTTAATTAAACCAGAAACAGTTTTCCGCACTGCGATTATATCACGTTGGTTCAAATTGTTATCTAGTCTAAAGAATTTATCAATTGCGTCAGAGAAAGAACGCTTCCGCATTTCTCTTAAAAATTCAGCTAATATCTTCGTTGTTCAAACATCTCTTCTAAGTCCATATTTGGCATTTGGATCGGTGTTACACTTTCAATACGAAATGGACTTGTACCCTTTAATTCTTCATCAAAGTAGTATTCCATTTTGACAATACACCACATACCACCTGCGAGAAGCTTGTCAAACTCTTTTACATAGTGTGAGGGAATTGATACACCGTTTAATCCAAGATATGAACTTTATTTCCTTTTGCCTGTATACTGTCAATTGCAAATGTTAAGGCACCTAATTCCTCTATTGATAAATTTTTTACTGGAAACATTGTATGATTTTTAATTGAATATCCTCCGTTACGTCCTTGAATACTCTCTATATAAATACCTGCTAACTCTAGTTCGTTTTTGTAAATTTGCACCATACGTTCTTTTACTTCTAGTTCTTCTGCAAGTTCACGAATTTGCATTTTTCCTCTTGCTTGTAATAATTCAATCATTCTTAAGCAGTTAATTAATTTACTCATAGTAATCCTTTCTTATCGTTAATCATATATTTTCTTCTATATGAAACTTTCGATAATTAAGATACTTAATATTATACAGCGAAAAAACCCGCAATGCCCCATCGATCGTACAAAGGGGCATTACGGGTTTAGATATTTGTATAAGAATATTCTCTAAGCGTTATAACGATTTTTTCTTCGTTCCATCCTTGTTTGGCCTTGTGTTGTTTCAATTTCATGATGTTGTTGCTCTGTTTGCATTGTATGATAAGGCGTTTCTCTTTCTTCACGATTTGGTTCATACGTACGTGGTTCTTTTGATTTGGACGATTTTCTACCGAATTTTAACATCTTAATTTTAAATTTTGGTAGACTCGGAATACGAATCTTAAATTTAGGTTTGATTCGTTTCTTGTTTTGTTTGAATAGGTTTGTTTTCCCTTGTTTTTCATTACGATTCCCACGATGTAGTGCGTTTGCAAGTAAACCTCCAAATAAACAGCCCGCTACTAGAATGATTAGATACAATCGTTCTGTTGTTAGTAAGTTCATGATACGCCCAAGAACTGCTAATGATTGGATTTGTTTTATATCCCACAATAAAGCTCCCCATAATGAGAGTAAACCTAAAGTGATCGCATAAGTGCGGAATCGGAATAAAAGCGGGATCACAGCAATACATGCAGCAATTTTCGCATTGGCTATTAAAGAGCTAGTTGTTACGTATTGATTCCAAATTGCCAGCAAAAATGTGATAAATATAGTATAGGCTACCCAGCTAAATATTCGTGAATGCATTCGTTTTGCATAATAGCTTCCTAAACTAGTTAAAAACAATAACCCCCCTATAAAAAATGACAATTGTAGAGGCATTTGTTTCATAATACCTGCAATTGGGAACAGACAGCTGAGCACCATTAACAGCACATCAAGTTTCTTCACAATTCTCCATCCCTTTCAGCTTTCTTTCTAGCTTCTATATATTAAAGCAAATTTTGTTGTTTTTCTACCTATCATATTCCTCGCTTCTAAAAAATCATAACATAAAAGTATTTTGCATAGGTTACATTCAATCAAATAATAGTATTCCTAAAAGACATCTTAATCCTACTAGTGCCAAAAAGTAAACAAAAAAACAAAGCTATAATTGACAATAGATAACTACATTTGTATAAAGAAATGACAAATCCCGCTATTTATTAATCAGCGGGATTTTTTAATTATCGTATTGTATTTAACGTGCTTCCGAAAGCATACCATTTTAATACGATTATACTTTCGCTCACACCGCAGCTACTTCACACGATATACTTTACTATTTCTCATTCACTCCCAAAGCCCCACGCGCCATCTCCAAATGACCTTCCTCCTTCGTCTGCAGCGCAAATAACCCAATCATAACCGGATAAGCAGCGCCAAGTTCAATAATATGCTCAAACATTCTTGGCCAAACCTTTCCTCCTGCTTTTTCATATTCGTTTAATAATACTTTTAGATTATCCTCTCCAAAGATTGTGAGATAAAGAGTAAAATCAGTAGCTGGATCAGTCACTTTTGCTTCTGTCCAATCTAGCAGACCTGTTACTTTGTCGTTTTCATCAACTAATATGTGCGGTGGATGTAGATCACCATGGACAAATACAGAATGCTTTGGCCAATATGTTTCATCAGCAAGCCATTTTTCCCAACGCACCCATAATTCATCTGAAACGCCAAGTTGTGCTTTAATTTGATACATTCTATCTACTAGCAATTGTTTTGCTTCAACTGGTTGAAGCACTTCAATACCATACTCAGTTGCTGCGTGATGATCAACAGCATGCAATGCGACAAGAGATTCAGCTAAAGATTTAATGAAATTTATTGAAAGTGACTCATTATTAATATGCCACACATAATTTTGTATTTCTAAATCAATCACAGCAGCAGGAGTTCCCGTAACTCTTGGATAAGCAATTAATTCTGGTGTGTTAATTTTCCAATCTGGCACGGCAACCGGTAAATATTTTTGAACTAATTGTAAGATGCTACCTTCTGTTGCTCCTCTTTCAATTACATCTGGTCTTCTTGGTTTGCGAAGTACCCATGGAACCTCGTTTTCATCATTCACGAATACTACTTGAAAATCCATACCTGATTCATTTAGTTCTGCGCTTTCCTCATTCAACTGTAAACCATTTTTCCGAGCAATCTCTAAAATTTCTTCTATACTTTTCTTTTCGGTACTATTTGTCATAACTAAACACTCCTTTGATTTTCTTTATATAAAAGCAAAAAACACAGGCTGGTTGCCTGTGTTTAGAGTAAACGGAATAAGATATAACAAATAACGTGAAAGAACCTCTCTCATGTTTGTAGAAAAACAGAAATAGAGATCTTTCTAGTCTTACGAACGGTCTTCGCAGTGTAGGAAAATGAACTCGAATCAATTATGCTATTTAACCCTATTTCCTATAAAAACACATACAGGAAATAGACCTGGCCGAATCATACTGCATCGTTTATTATATATTTCTATTTTTAAAGACAACAAAAAAGAGAGCAGATTTGTCCCGCTCCCTTTTTCATGTATAACCCAATGAGGTTACCTTAAAAATAGGCAGACCAATCCCGATTACCCCGCACACAGGCAGAGCCTTTGTAGCACTATTCAATTAGCGGCTCAAAGTATTAAATCGGAATCTCATGAATGCCATCAGGTAAACCCCTCCGTTCTTTTTAGTTGCACACATCATACTATAGTTGTATGTATTTGGCAATAAAAAATCACCTTATTTTTCATTTTTTCTCGTATACAGGTGCGATTTTATCAATTCGATTCGTCCAAATACCGCCAGTATAATTTGACGGTAAACGTTTTAAGTCTCCTACCGAATCAAATCCACCTGAGAATTCTCCACTTCCACCAACAAGAATCGTTCTAACATCATGTTGATCCATTCGGTTTAAAAACTTATTTGGCCAGCCCCATAGCCACGGTGCAATCTTCTCTGGTATATGTAATTCTGTTCTTTGACAAGACTTTGGTACATAACCTGTCCATCCAGTAGCAATATACGGAAGTAAACAACTTTTCATTGTTGCTTTGGACATCACCCTCAATTGTGGCAATTGTTTATGCAATGACTCAATTGGCTCATCGCCGCCATATACAGTAATCTGATTCAAACGAGTTTCAGACATCTTTGATAAATGTTCGGCTAATCTTTTTCCTTCTTCTGAATCATTACTTTTTACATGAATTAAAAATTGTTGATTTGGAAAATGAGAAAGCACTTCTTCCATAGAAGGCATCAAGCCAATACCTTTCCCGCGAAACGGGTATGTTTTCCCTCGGTCTGCAGTATAACCATAACCAACGTCGAGTTTCTTTAATTCGCTTAGTGTATAGTCTCTTGTAACACCTTTGCCATTTGTTCTACAATCCAATGTCCAATCATGAAATACGGCAAATTGATTATCTTTTGTGATATGAACATCAAATTCAATTACATCAGCGCCGGATTTAACAGCAGCTTCCATAGAGGGAATGGTATTCTCTAAAAATGGATGATCCGGTGGATGAATCCGTTCTGCTGTGCAAGTATCATTCGTAACACCTTCTAGGTTAAAGGTTTGGGCCACCCCTCGGTGCGCTAGAAGCAATGGTTCCCCTGTACGTTTCGGTGTAAATAAAGAAGTGTTGTTCAAAAACATAAAAAGAATGACAATAATAAAAAACAGTACGAGTTTACTCTTATAAAACTTACGAATCCTATTCATTTTCTCTCCTTATTATATACATAAGTATTTTAAATTCTTAGTTGCAATCCATTCAAAAAGAAGAGTGGCGAATATGTAATCATGCAGTTGAATTTAATTTTTTATGAACAATTCTCTACAAGGTTCTCAAGCTGTTCCCTCACATTCACGTTACAAATACCGCCGTGATAACAAATAACGGTTTCAATATCAAGCTCTAAAAACTTTTTTAGTGAATGGATGGCTGTTTCCATATCGAGAGTTGTTTGCGGTACAGGTCCTCGTAAATTTCCACCTACACATATCATTGCATCACCTGCGATTAGTGTTTTGCTTTTTTCGATATACAAACTAATGTGTCCTGGTGCATGTCCTGGTGTGAAAATAACTTGAATCCCGCCGCAAAATGGTAGCTTTTGTCCATCTTCTAATGTTTGATTTACTTTCGCTGTGGGAGGTTTTTTATATAAAAATTGCATAGGCTTAGGAAGTGCTATCCATTGTTCATTACTCATTTGATTGGGATCAGTTTTTATGAGATGTAATATACCTTCAATGTAAGGTTTATCAAGTTCATGTGCGTACACCTCAATTGGATGATTTGATTCTGTTTGTATTTCAGATAGACTTCCGATATGATCTAAATCTTGGTGCGTTACAATGACTGCTTGTAATCGATCAAAAGGTACTCCGACATCATTCATAACGCTGCGGATTTGTTCCAATTGTCCTGGCATACCAGCGTCAATTAAGATCGCCGTTTCTTCATCCCATATAAGAGTTGGGTTTAAAACGAAACCTTGAATTTTTAACTCCAGCATAGCTAGTCCATTTGAAATCTTCATTATTATCTTCCTCCTCGATACTCACTTGCATATTGGTCATTACATGATACTTATTTATTTGTATCACGCCTGCAAGTATCGAGTCAACATTAAAATATTTTATTATAACACAAATAAAATATTTTGTCAATGATTATTTTTCAAGAGCTACCATCCCATTTGTATAAACTCATACGGGTAATTACGAATATATTCTCCAATTCTCTTCCATACATCTGGTGCGATCTTTTAAAACGATACATGAAATTACATATCTTTTCGATACAAATTAATCACATCTTTTAACGCTGCCGCCGCTGCTCCTCTTGGATTGGATTCCCCACCAATTGACGTAACACTGCCCATCGTATCCGTTTGAAAAGTTACGCCTTTTTCTGTTCCAGTAACGCAAGCAAGCGGATGGTCCTTATCAATTTCACATGGACTTACTTCTAATTGTATATTTCCAGAAATGTCTTTGTATGCTTGCGCCATAAGTTTTAGTGATTTGTCCTTTTCTTTTGCAGTTTGTATATCGTACTTTGTAACACTCTCTATTCCTTTTACAGTTATTTGGTCCAGTGAATACTCTGCACCAAACAAACTATTCGCTAGCAATAATAGTTTACAAGCGCTATCCATTCCGCTTACATCTAATAAAGGGTTTGTTTCAGCAATTCCTTTTCGCTGCGATTGTTGCAATGCTTGTTGGAACGATATATCTTCTTCATACATTTTTGTAAGGATGTAATTCGTAGTTCCATTTAAAACACCTTCCATTTTTTCAATCTGACATCCTGCTAAACTAAATTGACCGATATCTAATGTAGGTAATGCCGCTGCTGTTGCACCGCTATAACGAATGTGAACGTTTGCTAATTTTGCAGCTTCTTTTATTTCCTTCCATGCAGTTACAAGTGCCCCTTTAGAAATAGCCACCACGTCCATGTGATTTTGAATTGCTGTTTCAATATATCGTCTTCCAGGTTGTCCATTTTGAATGTTTGTAGGAGTAGATTCTATTAATACATCTCCAATTAGGTAATCTTCTCCTCTATCAATTGGATAACTTTCTATATATTTTACTAATGCATGTGAACCCGCACCATACATGAGTAACTCATCTATATGTAAACCATTCTCGTTATATATTCTTTCTGTTCGTCCTATAATCCCAGTAATTACGAGATCTATTCCGTATTCTTCTTTTATGTATACCCCTCTCTCATGTACCAATCTCACAAATTCTTTTCCAACAGTGCCATATCCAGATAATACCGCTTTAATTTCCATATCATCACCTCAAATATTATGCTGTTTATTTTTGAATCCATATGTTTATCTTAGTACTCTTTTTGTGACATTTCACTATTTTTCAAAACTGACGATCAGAAAGAATGATATGATTCATCAACTAAAAAATCCCTCCATAAAAAAAGCGGGAGGGATTTTTTCGATTTGCAAAATCAACATGAATCTATTTATTTCGGTAAGTTTGCTAGTCTTTCAGCAACTGTTCGATAAAAAGCATGAATATCAGAAAATCCTAATGAATCAGAGACACTCAGTCCAACCATATCAAGATGATCCCAGTTATGTTTTGTTTCTATATGGTTCCATTTTCCTGCTTGAGGTGCACCATTATAATTTATAACCTCATCAGTTGATGGCCCTATCATAGAGTTTGTATTTACGACTCCATCATTTTGCCACCAAGATGAATCAATTACTGGTCGATTTTCTTCATATCTTGCATATGAACCTAGGAAAATAGCATTTCCCATTAATGTTTTATTCATTGTTACGTGCGGAAGATGTAGACCTGTAATAGGTGTCGCTTTTGTCGCATGCCCACTATAGGAGAAATAATATACATCCGGTTGCGCTTTTACCCATTCGTTTAATTCCTTCGCTCCATCTGTACTTAGGTCCCATTGACTTATATCTTTTGTACCTTTCCAAACCGAGCTGTTTAACACACGGTTTGAATATTGAAGAAACGATTCTCCCGCTTTCTTTTTAATTCCCCATTGATCTAGTTTAAAGTCATATAGTGATAGATTATTATTTTCTCCCATACCAGCAGTTGCAACAAGTAATTGCTTAACAGATGGTAGAAGTAAACTTCCATCTGCAAGTGTTGTTCCATTATGCGGTGTTGCCAATGTTGTTACACTATGCACATAAGACTTTCCTCCCTGGAACAACGGAGAAATTTGCACATCGGCATGTTGTTTTGCATAGTTTCTTTCTTCTTGACTACCTTCTTTCAATAATTGGACAAGTGTACGTATCGTTTGCCCACCCATACTATGTCCTACCAAATGAACCTTATTTGTTTCACTCCAATTCGGAGCAAATCCCGTATATGTTCTACCGTATCGATCATGTCCATGTTTTGCAGCATGTTCCGCTCCATAGTCAACTGTCCCCCCATTGATTTGTGTGTATAACTCACATGCACGATCCCAGTTACTAGATAACGGTCCAACAGCTGCCGTATGTACATTATATCCATCTGTCTTTAAATTCTCTTGAATATCGTGAACGCCGCCCCAATATTTCACACCTAACAATTCATCTCGTCCCCAACCTGTAAACCCATGAACAAGAATAATAGGATTATTATCGCTCTTTCCTTCTTCTGCATGTACCGGTGATGAAATAATTGCACATGAAACAATAAAAAATAAAATCAAAAATCCCCCAAACAATCTTCTCATTTTACATCCCCTTTCTTTTTCTCTACCCCCTAATAAAACGCTTTCAATTCTCCCTCCTTTTATGCGATAGAAAAAAAGACCCGAAATATACACCTATGCAATACGCAAAGGTTATACAATGTGGATCTCCAGTTCTCTATCACAGTTATTAACTTAAACATACTGTAAACTATTTTATTTAAATTGTCACTAAATTATGAAATATTACATAATTAGTTTATTTTATTAATAATCAGTTACACTTTCTAATTTTCTTTATAAACTTTCATCTCTTTATTTTTCATCTTCAAGAGTTACAAACTTGACTGATATTAATTTATCAAAATCATTTACTTGTTTTTCTAGTTTTAAATATTCATTTACAATTGTATTATCCGTTGACATCGTTGGGTTTTGATCACCTAATGATTTTTTCAAACGAATTAATTGCAGATTTGTTTCATCAGCTGGTATTTGTTTATAAATATCGTTAGCAACAACAACGAGATACGTTTCAGAATCATGGTCACGTAAATGTCCAAGCCAAGAATCACTATCATATGTAACAGGTATCTCTTTACCGTTTAGGTTAAGGTTTGTTACATAACTATCGTCGCTTTCTGCAAATAGGAGTGCGCTCCCTTTTCCTATCTCTGGTAATTTAGCTAACGGCGTAGAATCCATTTTTCCATTCACATCATCACGTTTACGAAAGATTTTTGTTTTTATAATCGTTTTAGCTGTTGTTTCATCTAAAATAAGAACAGCTTTCTCATCGACCTTTCCTGTTTTCACTCGAAACATAGTCTTTGTTTTTATATTGTCTTTATATCGATCTATAACTGGAACTGCATCTTGTTCATTACCAATTATAAATATCCCATTGGCTGGTTGAGAATCCTGAGTAAATTTAGAACATGCACTTAAGCCAATAACAGCCAGTACACTGATTATAAAAATAGTCATATACTTTTTCATAACTGCTCCTTTCTTTTATTGATCCATTGTTTTATAAAGTCGTTGCAAATAGCGCCAACGGACCATAAAGAAATACAAAATTTGTATACATAAGAACGAGATAAGAATTGCAATAGAACTTTTGAAAATAGAATAGTCGATTAGTTGTTGCAGCGCTGTATATGCTACAGCACTATGAACTACCGCAACGAGAATTGGTAAAAAGAACATCAATAATAATTGTCGCGTTACAATTCCTTTTAATTCTCGCTTACTTAAACCAATTTTCCCAATCATTTTATACTGCTGCTGATCTCGCTCTAAATCTGTATACAAACGGAAGTAAATAAAACTTGCTGCAAATGTGAAAAAGACAATCCCAACAAGTACACTTGCTATCATTAATAATCCATTTCCTTGCTTTACTTCCAGCCATTCTAATGTTAAAGCAGAGAAATAAAAATTTCGCTCCTCATCGTTTGCATCGATTGCTTTCTTCAATTGATGCGAGATCTCTTTCGTTTGAAGCCAATCTTCCACAACAAATCCGTAAATGCGATCTCGAGTATGATCAACATCTGTAATTTCATCGTAAATAGCCTCTTTTACTGCAATAAGAATTCCCCCTACTTCATGTGGTAAGACAAGATGCTGTACTGCTTTTTTTACACGGAATGTTTGCATCCAATCTCCATGAATAAGCTCTATATCCTGTTTAAACTCACCATTTTTAAATTCTTGTTGCTGGGATACCCATCCTGGAACTAATATTATTTCATCCTCTTTATTCAATATCTCCTTCTGATAACCGAGAGCATTTGCAAGATTATTATATTCACTTAATTTCATGACATAAATACCGTTCTCTGTATACTTAAATGAAGCAGATGCGACCTTATAATCAAGTTTTTCATTTTTAAGCTGCTTCTCAATTTCAGAAAGATGTTCTTTTTCAAGTTGATTTTCTTGTGAACTAAAATAAGTGAAAGTGTATGGATTGGTCATTCTTGCAAGTTCTTCATTTCCGATTGCTGCACTTGTGCCAATAGCAGTGAATGATACAGCCGAAATAATTGAAACGATAAAAAACATCGTTGCATTATCTTTCATACGATATACTAGTTCTGAAAACGTTAATATATTTGTTTTCTTTAGAAAAAAACGCTCTCTCTTTTTTACAGTATGCAATAGAAAGACGCTACATTGCGTATACAAAAAATATGTACCAACTACAACAAACAATACACCTAATCCTAAAAATAAGATGGAAATTACTCGATAAATCACAACATAGAATACAAAACCGTATCCCGCACCTATACTAACCACTGAAAGAAGTGATAAAAAAATAGAAGCTTTCGGTTCAGGTTTTGGTTTTTCTTCTGCTTGTATAAGTTCTACAAGCTCCGTCACTTTAATCATTTTAAAAGTAAACAATGAAACGATTAGAAACAAAATCAGAAATGCTATAACTGTTAATAACACTGCTTGAAACGGGATATAAAAAGGCAAGCCATCATTAATCGCTAATACGCTCGCACTAATCAGCAATACTAATTTTGCAAAGATAAGACCTATAATAATTCCTGTAAAGATAGAAGCAATGCCAATTAACATATTTTCAATAAGCACTAATTTCTTCAACTGTTTCATCGACATTCCTTGCATCATTAAAATACCAAATTCTTTTTTACGTGTTTTTAAAAATGAGCTTACAGAGTATAAAATAAAGAAAAATGAAAAGATAAAAATTAACCCTTGTGATATTCGTAATCCTAGCGTTCCAAATTCACTCATCGTCTTACTAGTTGACTCTAGCTCACCCACTAAATCAGGATGAAACAGTAAAAGCGCATAAGTGAAAAAAATCATAATAGAGAACGTACTACTTAGAAAATGCGCAGCGTATGTTCGTTTGTTGCGGAAAATATTATTAAATGCGAATTGACGAAAAGTCATGCCTTTTCCCTCCTAACAGCGAGAGCACATCCATAATCTTTTGATAAAAAGTTTCTCTACTATCACCACGATAGATTTCATTATATAACTGGCCATCTTTAATAAAAATGACACGATTACAGTAACTTGCTGCATACGGATCATGTGTCACGAGCATGATTGTTGTTCGCTCTTCCTTATTAAGCACCGCTAACATTTCCATCACATCGTTTGAAGATTTAGAGTCCAGGTTCCCGGTTGGCTCATCTGCTAGTACGAGTTGCGGCTTATGAATAATCGCACGCGCAATCGCTGTACGCTGTGCTTGTCCCCCTGATATTTCGAATGTTCTTTTACTTAATATATCGGTTATACCTAGCTTTTCCGCTACTTCTTCCACTCGTTTATTCATTTCTTTTACAGGAACTCCATCTAATGTCATTGGTAACACAATATTTTCTTTCACTGTAAGCGAGCTTAGAAGGTTAAAGGATTGAAAAACAAAACCTAATTGCTGACGGCGAAATAACGCTAGTTTTTCAGGTGATAACTGAAAAGGATTTGTACTATTTATTAAAATTTCACCTGACGTTGGTGAATCTATGGTAGATACCATATTTAACAGCGTTGTTTTTCCGCTACCTGACGGACCCATAATACCAACGAATTCGCCTTCTTGAATAGATAAATCAATATCGGTAAGAGCTTTATAAGGAACTTTTCCTTTATATACTTTACTAATACCTTTCGCATGTAATATTTCCATGTCCATTCTCCCTTCATGTATACTCCTTACTATGAAGTGTAAAGTAGTTTTCTTACATCTCATATTGAATCGTCTTTCATTTCCCTTACAACTTTGTAAGATTTCTGAAAAAAGCCGATGAAATGTATTGTTTCATCGGCCTTTCTTATGAGATATGAAAAATAATCCGCACGAGTGTTCCTTTATCTACTTCAGATTGCAATTCAATTCCATGTCCTAAGTGTTTTACAATTTCGTATGCAAGATATAATCCCATCCCAGTAGATTCTTTAAAGTCTCTACCATTTTCACCAGTAAAAAACGGTTGAAAGACACGTGGTACATCCTGTTTCGGGATACCAACGCCATAATCTCTCACTTCTAAAATAATTGCTTTCTCTTCTTCATAAGCTGTAATTATGATTTTTTCTCTACTACCTGCAGAATACTTAATCGCATTAGATATAAGTTGACCAACTAAAAATTGGAGCCACTTCGCATCACTTTCTACTACAATCTCTTTATTAATTTTAACTTCAGGATATACAAAGTTACGGATAAAAAAGCGTTTATGATCAAGCACAGCTTCGTTTACTAATTTATGTAGTTGTACTCTTTCTACATAAAAATCTTGTGTAAATGTTTCTAAACGCGCTACATATAAAGCCATTTCTAACCCTTTTTTTAGTTTATCTGCCTCTTCGCTAATACTTTCAAAACGAGGATCTACTTCGTCTTGTGTAATCAATTCAATAACGGATAGAGGTGTTTTCATTTGATGAACCCATTGATTCATGAAAGTTAAGTGTTCATCATTTTTTCGCTCCTGTAATTGCAATTGCGTTTGATAGTGATGATATTGCACTTCTAATAAATCGTGCAGAGCTGTTGATAAAGCCGCAAAATCTGATTTCTGTACAGATTCATCTAAAGACTGCATCGGGTTTGATAACCGCTCATAAAAAGAGCGATGGGTAAAATAACGATAGAATAAATACGTAATAAAAAAACATATTCCGAGAAACATAGCGTAAAGTGCCGTTGCGACATGATGATACCCATCAAACCAATATACAAGGAAAATCGCCGTTAACTGTAAAACTGTAAAACAAATAAGTGGAAGATGATCACGCAAAAATAACTTCATCATTTCTTCTCACCCTGATCCCATGTAATATGGATACGATAGCCAACGCTGCGAATTGTTTCAATCGCTTTTGTAATACCTAATGCTTGTAATTTTTTGCGTACACGAGTTGTATTGACACTTAACGTATTATCATCGACATAAGACTCACTATCCCATAGTTTATTTAACAATACTTCTCTACTTACAACACGTGGATAATTTTTCAGAAGCACCTCTAGTAAGATTGCTTCATTTCTTGTAATATCGACTTCTTGACCATGTAATTGAAGCACAAGTCTTTCGGGGTATAAGTTAAGCCCATGCTGTTCAATCATGCGCTCTTCTATTTTAGGAGCGTAGTCTCCATATGCTCGCCTTAGTTGGCTCCGGATTTTCGCCATCACAACTTCATAATGAAACGGTTTTGGTATATAATCGTCCCCACCGTTCTCTAAAGCCATAACTTGATCCATCGTCCCTTCACGTGCCGAAATAAATAAAATTGGACATGTAGAAACAGCTCGAATCTGCCTACACCAATAATATCCATCAAAACTTGGTAGATTAATATCCAATAACACTAAGCTTGGTTGTTCTTCTAAAAAAGTATCGAATACGCGCTCAAAATCAGAAACAGCAACGCTTTGATACCCATATTTTTGAACGTATGATGATAATAATTCCGCAATTTTCGAATCATCTTCCACGATCATAATCTTTACCATTTTATAGCCCCTTTTATTTAAAAATTCTCATCAACAACTATGCAACACTTATACTACCATATTTTTCAATAGTTCACATATCATAGAAAAGAGATGCTTTTTTTAGTAAAAAGCATCTCTTTAGGTTCAAACTCATATACCAGTAAGATTATTTAATCAGTGGAGGTTTTCTTCATCCCCCACTGATTATTAGTCCTGACCAATCGGGGTTTTACTGCCCGTTAATGTGGGATAAAATCGTACTTGTAAAAGCACTACGCTACCTTTTCAACATAAGATTAACTATAATACACCTCTAGAAAGGCGGAACAGATATGGCACTCATTCCTTATAACGAAAGTGACGTCGATGTGTTAGCACGTTTAATTCGTGCCGAGGCTGAAGGTGAAGGTAGACAAGGCGAACAACTTGTCGGTTGTGTGGTAGTGAACCGTGTTTTTTGTGACTGCTTAGATTTCAAACAATTACGTACCGTGCGCGATGCGGTATATCAAAGTCCAGGGGGATTTGAAGCTGTTCAATACGGATATTTTTATCAACGTGCTCGTGAATCAGAAAAAGAAATTGCAAGGCGTGTATTACAAGGAGAATGGTTCTTGTCCGAGTGAGTGGTATAACCAACCTTTCGTCGGACAATATAAGAGCCATTGTTTTTACGAGCCAACTGGGGATGAATGTCCGAAGTTGTATACAAGGTAATAAAAATGTTTTCTCCATAACATCCCTTCCATTCACTTGTATGTAACAAACGTCTATTTTTATGTAATAATAAATAGATGTAAATCTTTCGCATTTGGACTGGAAATACTTTTCCTTTAAACTGAATTCAAATTTGTAAAACTACTCACCATTTCGCTGTGCTTAAAGTGGTGAGTAGTCCACAGACATCAATTGTCGTATATTTTTAAAAATATGGACAATCTATTCGATCAAGAGTATTCCACACTTTTTGTTCCAAAATTTGAGAAGGTCCTTTCTCAATAGGTTTGAATTCTTTTAAAGGATTTACTTCAATTTTTAGTAAAGAAGCTGCTTCAACATGTAAGGAAAAAACATGGTTGTTCGGCAAAACTTTAGCGACATCTATGTCTCCCACTTGTTTATACAATTGTTGAACTCCATACAAAAAGAGCTTTGTTATATCTGATTGGTTATTAATCCAGGAAATGAGTTCAGGAGAAACACATTTGTTTAAATTAATCTTTATCCTATCACCACGCTTATACCGTTTACGTCGCATACTTACACCAACTAACTAATTGTTAAATTCGTAAATCCTAGTTCTTTTTGCTTATGCTCTCTATATCGAGGAGAACATGTATAAACTAATAAACCACGCGCATTTGTAAATAATGGATCATCTAAAAACTTTACATTTTTTAAACGACCTTTTTGCTTTAATATAAGTTGCAGGCTATTTTTTAGCATAACTGCTCCTCCACCATATATAAATACGTAAGGATCATCCTTCATATCATCAATTTTATTTATAATATCTGTAGCGACTCGCGCAGCTAAACCTAGAAGAGCTTGTTGCGATTCTTCTACTAGCATATCATGTCGTGGATGCTTCGGATTCAAATAAATTTCATTAAATTCCGTAATACTATCTATCGTTTTAGTCGGATTTTTTCGGTTCCATCTTGTAATGATTTGTAATAACGGTTCTTTTACCCCGTATGATAAACCTTTACTTAATTGCGGCTTAAAATTAATTCCATATGAAACAACTTCTTCCGTTGTACCCGCACCTATATCAAAAGATAATAATGTTTTTTCAACAAAATCAATTTCAGTAACTTTATCTTTTGCATCTTCTACTTTATGTTTAACCGCATTACCATCTTCGTCATATACAATTCCCCACGTACCAGATGCTCCCTCCGGCAAGCATTTACAAAACTCCACTGTAATATTAACTGTTACATCTCTGCCGTTTGGATAATGAAAAATGACTTTATGACTTCCCATATAACGCTTCGCATTTTCTCCTGCTATTTCTGGTGTGATAATCTGCATTGGAAGTGCTACTGATAAATCGTATCGAATATTGATATGATTCGAATTTGGATTATGTCGCATAGCACCAACAGCCAATCCAGATAAAATTGTAAGAACCATGAGTTCATCCGTAGATTTGTTGGATTTCTTCTCTATTTCTGTCCCTTTTAACTGATCATGAATTACCTTCTCACCTACAATATAACGGATGTTATTTAACATTAATGATGGGGAACTGATTGTTACATCAATGTTTTTTTCTAATTCAGAAATTGAAACATCTTCTTCATCTAATAATCCTGTTGATTCCCCAATATATAGTGAATAAATACTTGGAATATAAATAGGTTTTTGCCCTTTAACCATTAATTTTAATCCATTATTCCCAGCGTCTGCACCAGCTTTTAAAATTACGGACATATTTACCCCCCTAAATTTATCTGGCATTCGTTCCAAATATATGCGAATCATAACCTGAAAATTCAATGCAGCATAAAATCCTTTTAGTAAATGATACGTTAGATGCAGTAGAAAAATAACAATATATACGTACTAACATGAATTATTTATCCTTTTGTAAAATATGTTTGACATAAACTTAGGTGATACATACAACGTACATCCTATAGAAAATACAAAAGCATATAATAGTTCTGGATCATCTTTACTCTTAAAACGTTTAATGGGATTAGTGCAACAGACGTATATGATAAGTATGATCAAGAAATACCGTCTATACTAAAGACACTCAAATGAGTGTCTTTAGTGCGTAAAAAAATTTACCGTACAGTGCGAACTTAAGAAGAGAATGCTTTGTATGATTACCTTAATACTAGTACAATAATCATTTTTTTTTACTACCAATAATGAGGTATTAAGTAAACTAGATATGAATACTATCGCTTTAAAACATAGGATATAGACTGGTAAACAAGCCATTTTTATTTTTAAACATAGAATATGATGAACCCTACTATTGAGAGGAGGTAACTATTTTTATGAGATGTAGTTGTCATTCAAGACATCGTCGAGATTGTGGAGATTTTTGGGACCATTTAATGTTTGGAAGAAGGATACGCAGACACAGAGATTGTGATGTATGTCGTCGTAGACATAAACATGATTGTGACTGCTGTCGAGATTGGTAAATTTCTTTGAACGAGTGTTTTGAAGAAAAGCACTCCATACTCAATGAAATGAAAGAGGTATTAACAGTATACTTTTTCGTACATCACTATCTGTATTTTTGTATTTTTTTGTTCCTATAAGATCTCTTATTGACCTCATTTACTTCCACGATAACAAAATAAAGATATTGATTTATACGAAAAGTCTTTCTGTTATAAAAAGCACGATTTCTCTATAATTTAAAGAGAGCAATCGTGCTTTGCTAATTTAGGCCTTTAGTTGAGTAAGAAAAAGAACAATTTACAGTTTCAGAATTGCTTACTTCTCCTAAAAATATGCTTTCTTGCATTGCTCATCTTTGTTACATCAATCTCTCATTGCCTGCGCCATTGTATTGAGCTTATTGATTGTTCTCCAGTTACGTAATGTTGCCGGGACATTCAACTTTTGGAGATGAGCCGCTAACTTGGAATTCCGGATACTTTGACGGAAAAAGAGGTATACCTCTTTACCTTCAATACGACACTCTTCCACTTCACTCCTAAAGCTAAGTACATGGTTAATTCCTTCTTGGGAAGGCGCTTCAGCTAAAAAAGATATGTGCAAGCTCTCTCCTTCCAACAATGCATCTGTCTGGAATGGACAATTCCTAATAATCTGTTCCAGTTCCATTTCTGTTCTTAGAATAACAGGAACTGTAAAACCGAAAACCCTGCTAATCTCATGCTCTATTCTTTGGCTCAACAAGTCTGCTGACTCTTCTGATTCAAACAAGACATTCCCACTTTGAATATATGTTTGTACACTTCCTAAGCCCATCGTTTCAAATACATTTCTCAATTCCGCCATTTTAATTAATTTATGTCCTCCTACGTTGATACCTCGTAATAACGCAATATAAATAGTCATTTTTGCACCTCTCTTATTCGAATGAAATGGATTTTTATTTTTTGTTGCGTAAATCTCAGTAAATGCTATACATGCATACTTAATTTTACTATTTTTCACCATTCAACTAAACTGCCCCTGTCTTGGAAAAATATCATTAGCAACACATTGAAAAATGAAGGGAGTTCTTCAACTAATAGGTGGTAATAGTACAATAAAGAAAATCAAAAGGGCGGCACATATTGTACATGACCACTATGTGCCGCCTTTTATTTTAAAAATTTTTTTGAATTTAGGTCTTGATAATAAAACAATCCACACCTGAATAAACTACCCCTTTATTTTTTTCAAAGGTAAATATAAAACAAGTTGGCTACCAATTGGTCCCATTCTCCGTTGTCCTCTATCTTCAAATCCCACTTTTAAATATAATTTTTGAGCAGGAATATTTCTCTCATTCACCGCTAATACAATTTCATTTTTGTCTGGAAAATACGATGCTACAAAATTATGTAGTAATGCTAATCCTCGTTTAGCATATCCTTTTCCTTGTTCATCGTGATTGATGGAAAAAGCAACTAAGAGTAAAGCATTCCCATTATCTGTGTACTCGTCCACCCTTTCACCACATTGTAGTGCAAAAATCCCTACAGGTTTATCATTTGCTAAAATTACAACAACATTGCGAGTAGAATCTTCTTTTGCTTTTTCTAGTAACTCACTTGGGTTTGCTGTAAATTGTACTTGTTCACTAGGTAAAGTAAATGCTTGTATCATTTCTTTATATTTTTCCTCGTAAGGAACTAATTGAAGGTTTTCCATATGTGATTTCATTTTCATTTCCCCATTTCTTCTCGTTATGACGCTAAACCTCTCTGTGTTTTAGAGCGCACTTTTCCTTCTAAAAAGGTAATCTCGGCAAATGATTACGGGACATTGCCTTTCCAAGAAAAAAATTGTTGATAATTAGCTGCATTTTTCTCTCCTTGTTCTGTTAGTAAGTCTCTTTCACACCCCACCAGTTCTTTGACTTCGTTATATGTCATTCCCTCATTTATTTGAGAAAACAATTTTATATTAATTGGGATTGTCCCCTTTTTTTCCATTACAGTTGACGAAGTTGCTGTTTGTTTCTTTGCTTCTTTCTTCTGATCACAAGCTGTCATGCCAATTAGTAAGCTCATACTCAAACAACAAACGCTGAGAAATTCATTATTTTTCATAATTGAAACGTCCCTCCCCAAGTATAATTAAACCATATATTCCCTTTTGGATAAACTGAATATTTATAATAAAAAAACATCCCGTGCTATGCAACACGGGATGTTTTTTATCTTTGAAGGTGCTTATTTGATTGATCCTCTTGCTCTTTTTTCAATTCATTCTCTTCACCTTTAGGCAGTTGTTTATCATTTTCTTTTACTGGATTTGTTTCTTTATTTTCGATCATGTCATTCGGCACTTGTGGCACCACACGTCCAACAATTGCCGCAAGCTCATCGAGAATACCTTCACCTGTTTTTCCATTTCTAATTTGTTTTCCCATCTGATTTAACCGTTCATACGTATCAACGTCAGCCACAACAACTGCATTGGCACCATTTGGATCGTGTTTTAAACTTTCCGCGACAGAATACTTAATAGAATCTACACGAGTACGATCCAGTTTTGCTTTTACATCAATGCCTACAACTGCATATTTACCTACCACTACTGCCGTCGCATCTCTTACACCTGGTATTCTAGAAGCGATATCAGCTAAATGGTCAGCAAGTTTTTCATTCGGTTTCGTTTTTTCATTTGTGTAACCGACATTTTTCATGGAAACATTTTTTTGCTGCGCGTTTTCCGTATCATTATCTTTTTTACCTACGCTACAACCTGTCATCACCAAGCAAAGCATTACCATGTATATAAGAAATTTCATCATTCTCACCACTTTATCATTGTGTTTAATCATAAATTTTTTCTACCGATTGCATCTTTTTCACTTTTTCTTCTGTTCCATCATTTGCATTGATAAAGATTTGGTACGTATCTTTTCCTAATGTGCCAACAAATTCATAGCAAAGTACTTCTTTATGCAAATCATTTACAATAACTGCCTGACGCTCTTCCATCACTTTCACATCCCGATTAATTTTTGTTCTTGCGTCAGAGACAGACAATTTTGCCGCCGGGATCGTACGTTTTTGATGAGATGCTAAATATTCTTTTGCGGAAAAACCAACGATGGATCCATCATCTAAAGCAATTTTCATTTGGATCGCTTCAGGGTAAATACGCACGTTATTTTCATTTACAACATACGTAAATACACCGATGTTATCGTATTGCGAACTATCATATAGCTCCATATTGGTAAACTTATGTTCTTTTAAGAAAGCTAATCCTTTATTTCCTGCATCATTTAAACTAATTTTTTGTTCTTTAATTTCCCGATTATTCATAACCCAAATTGGATATCCGCCTTTTCCTGTAATATCCATGTAAAATTCATTTTTTGTTTCTGGATCTTGAATTGTTACACTATAGAAGGAGTCTTTTGCGCCTTTCCCACTCTTCTTAACTTCTATTTTTTCTTTCCCTTTTAAATTTAAAAAGGATTTAGCAATATTGGCTGCTTCATCTTTTGAAATTTGTTTTCCTGCTGCTTCAAATCCACCTTTTGTTTCTTTTTGTAAGCTTGTAAAGGTCGGACCAAAATCATTGGAAGCGTAGGACGTTACATTTTTCTCAACGGTTTTAAACCCATCAATAATGGTGTTATCTGCCGGATCACGATTTGATGCTAGCGCTAGCTCTACATCCATCCATCGTAAATTGTTTTTTAAAACAAGATGCTGTACTTTTCGAAGTTCATCTTGAATATTAGCTGCATTTGAATATAAGCTTTGCAACGATTTATATTCTTGATCATTTAATGGTTCTTTCTCTAAATCACGGATTGCAGCTCGATAACTAAAATCACCGATGTTCGCTAAAAATTCCTCTGTTTTATTGAACGGCAGTAATGTTAAAGGTAATTGACCAACATCAGAACGAGCCTCTGATGTTAAACGCCATACATCCGCTAGTGCTGGTGATAAAGACGTACGTGAATTCATCGCCAAAGTTGTTCCAATTTTATCATGTAGTAAATCTACTTCATATGTTAAATCGTGAAATGCACGCTGATAGCTATTTTCTGCTCGAATCAGCACCGCATTTTTTTCCTGATGCTCTTTATAGCCCCAATACCCTGTTCCAACTACACCAATTGTTAACAATACAATTACAATACCTCGTAACATTTTTTCACCTCCACTCTATTTACAGAAAATATGTTTACCAATTTTTTTAATTTGCGGACGACCCCAAATCCATTTACTCGTTGCGGTATCTGGATTGAAATAATAAATTGCATTACCCGTTGGATCCCATCCATTAATCGCATCTAACACTGCTTTTTTGGCAGATTCATTCGGAGTCAAATAAATTTGCCCATCTGCTACCGCAGTGAACGCACGCGGTTCAAAAATAACGCCTGATATTGTATTTGGAAAAGACGGACTTGTAACACGATTTAAAATAACTGCCGCCACGGCAACTTGTCCAATATACGGTTCACCACGTGCTTCACCGTGTACAGCGTTCGCCATTAATCGAATGTCATTTTGTGAATAACCATTCGGTACATTTGAACCTGTATTTTGGGGTGGCTTATTACTTTGTCCGCCAGTCGGTTTCTCATATTTTGTTGCTTTAACAAGCTTTTGTTTTGTCTTTGCTCCCGCTAATCCATCAACAGGCAAACCAAACCTTTGCTGAAAGTTGCGCAGTGCCCAATATGTACCCCAGCCGAATACCCCGTCTACTTTTCCTTTATAATATCCGTTATATTTCAGCCGAGATTGTAATTCAATGACATCTTCTCCAGAAGCTCCTCTTTGAATGACTTGATTGGAAAACGCTTGTACATTTTGTGTTTGCCCACTACTTACGATCAAAGATAACCCGATTAAAACGAGTAAAATCGGTACTTTGAAAACTACTTTACGACGCATACATTTACCTCCTTAGATCCAGCAATGATTTCTCGGTTATTTTTTGTAAAAGAAGCGTTTTTATGTAAAGAAGGCAAAAAAAAACAAATTTATACGATTCGAGCATCCTGTAAACACTAATATAAAATGAGAAAAGGAGTTTGCCATGAAGCGTTTTCTTACATGTTTCCTATTAGGGATTGTATTAAGTACGGCATATGTTGATATATTTGCACAACCATCCATCGTTCATGCCCAGCCGCCATATGCAAAATGGGGTAAGCTTGCAGTAGAAAAAACGAAAGAAAAGTATCCAAAGGCACAAATTGTTGATTATCTTCATATAGGAAGAAAGCCAAAAACAGTAAATATAACAACCGAAAAATTTAAGTTATGGTTACGAGAAAATGGAGAAGAGTACGGTGTTTTTGTGGATGTGGATTTTGATACGAAGACAGAGCGTTTTTTAAAAATTACGTTTCAGAAAACATCAAGATGAAATGTTAAATTGGATATCACTCATAAAATAGTGGACAAATTGTATACTTAATATATAATTCGGTTTTGTTCCTTCAAAAGTCAGGGAAATGTAAAAAAAGCTAGCATGAAGCTCATAGCCATCAACTTAAGAAAATGAATAATTTCCACCTAAATAGGTCTAAACTCGATGATATAACACAAAAAGAATTACGTTTATTAGGTGAAGAATTTAAAAGTAAGTTCAAAAGCTGGAGTAAATTCAAACCAAAATAAATGTCTCTTTTAATCCATTATTTTTCATTTTGTTTAACGTTTTGTAAAATTCTCATATAATCCTCTCTTTTTTCAAGAGTCTTTTTCGCATCTTCAGCAGTTAATACATAGTCTACTACAAGATAATTTAATAGGCCGTCATCAACACCTGGTAAAATAATGTTCATGTCTTCAATAATAAAATTGCTTTGTTTTATCGTTTGATTAAAGCTTTTAGTCTGTTGTGCCATTGCCGCTAATTCTTCCATATGAACCGAATTATTAAGGTCTAGAAATTCGTTGCTTTTTAATACGATGTTTAAAAAGCTATTGGGATTTTTCTTTTTTGCAGCTGATACAGTTTCTTTGTCCAACAGAACATCACCAGAGTTTATTTTTTCAAATGTAAATAAACTACTGTTTACATTTTCCGCTGCACATTTTTTAAATTGTTCTTGTATTTCATAAGCATCTTTTTTAATTTTATAATTATCATTTGTTACTGCAGGAGAAAATTTCCCTTCAACAAAAAGTTTAAACTGAATATGCGGCGCTTCTGTTTGTTGAACTGTCACTTTCCTTGAACTTGGACCAAACATTTCTTTTGCATCCCCTACTATTTCAACATCTACTAGTTTAATAGGGACTCCGTATTGAGACTTCATATATGCTTGCGCTTTCTTTTCAATTTCTTCATTTGATATCTCACATGATGTTAATAGTAATAAGATGGAAAGTAACCCCATCAAATATTTCATTTTCTTCATATCATACCTCTTTCAACAGATATTCTGACTTTATTTCCGAGCAAAATCCCCCAACATTAAATAAAAGCGGGTGGCATCCACCGCTAATTATTAACCCTCACCAATTAAGCTTTTACGGGCAGTTCTCCCCCACCAAGCCTCTTTGCTTTTTGCTTAATTTTGAGGTGGGGGTATTACTGCCCGCGAATAGCGGGATAAAGAAATATGGAGGTTTCACTTCTACAATTTCCTCTCCATATATTCATTTAACTTTATATTCATATAAAAAACAAGAGTTTATGCAAACTCTTGTAAGTGCTGAATAAATAACTTTAACGGTACTAACCCACGCTTCGGCATTTGACTACTTATTACTGCAACAAGCTCTAATTGTGGCACAATCAAAATATACTGTCCCCCATACCCCATCGCAAAATAGGTATGGTACGGCATGTTACATGTTTGTTGATCTAACACCCACCAGTGAAAGCCATATGATCCTATGTTTTCATAGGTTGTAAATCGAGGCAAATGAGATTGCTCTATCCAGCTTGAAGATACAATATGCTTTCCATCCCAGTATCCATTTTGCAAACATAATAGACCTAATTTCAACAAGTCTTCTGACTTCATTTTCACACCAAACCCACCAACGTAAATTCCTTGTGGATCTTGTTGCCATTCATAATCGAAAATATGTAATGGTTCAAATAAATATGTTTTTGCAAATTGTTCTGTCGTCATCCCTGTGGCAGCTTGTAAAATATAACTTAACAGATGCGAAGAACCTGAATTATAGTTCATTTTTGTTCCTGGTTCGTCAATCACTGGTGTCTTTAAAATATAGTCCATCCAATTTTTTGACTCCACAAAATCATTTGGAAATACAACTCCGTTTCCAAACTCCTTCCAATCTTCACCAGTTGTCATCGTTAACAAATGATAGAGGGTCAGTCCCGATTTTTCCTTTGGTACATTTGGAATCCATTTTGTTATAGGTATATGTATATCATTTATATACTTTTTATCAACGGCAATACCGATTAAAATCGATACGATACTTTTTGTGATAGAATTAATTTTGTATAAATTCTGTGCACATTCTTCTGTTTTGTAGTACTTTGTGGTGAGTTCGCCATGTTGATAAATAAGGAATGCATTAACTTTTTTCTTTTGAAATGCACTTTCTAGTTGTTGAAAGTTCAAGAAATTTTCCTCCATTTGGTCTATCTATTTGTATTTGTCTTTTATTATGTATTATTGGTGATTTTCGATTTTTTATCTATTCAATTCTATCAAAATAAACAATCGTTTCGTATCTATTCTTGTAACGAGGAGGTTTTCATTATGACAAGTATTATGAAAGAGCTTATTAATAAATATAGTTATCCAAGTGTAAATGACGTCTATTTACGGCCTGCACTCTGTTTAGATTTAGATGTTTATCCAAAAGTGTTTCTTGTTGGTTATAACCCCGCTACGCCAATTCATGTAAAAGATCTCAGCCGAGATGATTACATACAATTGCTTTTATCACATACAAACTTCATGTCTTATTATGAAAAATTACGAGAACAAAAAGGTAAAACAAAACAATCACCAACAAGAAAACGAATGAATCATTTAGTCAGCAGAGTCTTAACAGAAGCAAATGAAATAATGCTCGAAACAAATGTTTATTCTTATCCAACGTCAAATGAAAAAGAACTGTCGAAATTGCCTACATCTGTTCTTGAAGAAATAAAGCAGCCTTTCACAGATTTATTACATACTTTTCAGCCAAAAGTCATTGCAATTCATGGTCAGAAAGCTCTTCAAGAAGTTATCATGACTTTAAGAAATTTAAAATATTTTCCGGAAAATGTTTTAATAAAACAAGGAGAAAAAATGAAATTCATGTACCCAAATGGTGAAGCTTGCACCATTATTCCCTATCGCCATTTAAGTAGAATAGAAAACATTTCTTATGAGCAATTTCAAAAGCTTCTTATCCAAGAAATCAAGTCAAAAAATAGAACCTTTAACTTTTAGACTGTTAAAGGTTCTATTTTTAATCATTATAATTTCGTCCGCACATTCCAAAGCTCTGGGAAAAAGCATTGATCGAGGACACGTTTTAAATAAGACACGCCTGATGAACCACCTGTGCCCATTTTATGTCCGATAATACGTTCAACCGTTTTCATATGACGGAAACGCCACTGTTGTAGCCAGTCTTCAATATCAATAAGCTTTTCAGCGAGCTGATATAAATCCCAATATTTCTTAACATCTGAATATACTTCCACCCATGCTGCTTCAACTGTTGCATCTTCTTCATAAGGCTGTGTTAAATCGCGCTGGAGAAGATTTGGATTGATTGGGAAACCTTCTTTTACAAGCGCTTGAATCGCCACATCGTAAAGGCTTGGTGCATGTAGTGCTTTATGCAAACGGGCATGTAATTCTGGATCTTTTTCATAAATTTTTAAAGCGTGAGGCGTTTTGTAGCCAAGTGCGTACTCTATCATACGGTATTGATAGGATTGAAATCCTGATGCTTGACCGAGCGAATCACGAAACTCGATATATTCAGCTGGTGTAAGCGTCGCAAGAATATCCCATGATTGAATAATTTGGGATTGGATTTTTGAAACGCGCGCAAGCATTTTAAAAGCTGGTGCTAATTTATCATTTTTAATTGATTCAATCGCAGCATTCAATTCATGTAAAATCAGTTTCATCCAAAGCTCACTTGCTTGATGAATCACAATAAATAACATTTCATCATGATGATCTGATAGTCTCTTCTGACTCCCTAGTAAACTATCTAACTGTAAGTACTCACCATACGTCATATTCTCTCTAAAATCAGTATGGATTCCCTTTTCCATAATTACTTTTTCATTCTCTTTCATAAATGGAACACCCCTTCTATACTTATGTCTTCTCTTATAGTGGTCGAATTACAGCGCGAACAGGACTGCCATCCCCATCCACTAACGCTAGCGGTAAGGCAATGAGTTCATAATCTCCGTCTTGTACCCTGTCTAATACAATATTTTCTAAAATGTGAATATCATGTTTAAATAATTCATGATGTGCTGCTAACTCTTTATCATCAAGTGGGTCTACAGAAGGTACGTCCACACCGATTAAACGGATTCCCTTTTCTGAAAGAAACGGTGCAATATCAGCACGTAAATATGGGATTTTTTCTGGAAATACAAGCGAATTACCATGCGAAGAAGTTCTCAACAATACCCGCTCTACACCTTCTAAATGAAATCTCTCTAATTCTTTCGCACCAATGCTCTCCATACCTGATACATCAATGATACGAGCTGGACCAATATAAACTTCAACGTCTAAATCTAGTACCTTTTTTCCATCATTATCAAAATGAAACGGTGCATCGATATGCGTGCCAGTATGAATACTCATTGTCAGTTTCCCAACATTCACAGATCCACTTTGTTCTTTGGACCATGAAACTTCATACGAGAATGGTGTATCTCCTGGCCAAGTTGCAATATCATTATTTAATGGTTGTGAGATGTCAATCCAGTTGCTTTCTTTCATGGTTTATGCCACAACCTCTCGTGTATTTTCAAATTGTTTATATTGCTCTTCGGTCATAATCTTTTTCAAAATTTGTACAGACTTCCATACTTCTTCGTACGTGTTATATAAAGCCACAGGTGCAAGACGAACTCCATTTGGTGCACGAAAATCAGGAATAACACCATTTGCTTTTAACGCTTTACAAATCCGTGCCGCTTCTGGGTGTTCTAAATAAATATGTCCTCCGCGTTTTTCATCTTCTAGCGGATTACCAATCGTAAACCCCATATCTTTCAGTTCATAATCGATTAAATCCAGCATATAGCGCGTAATATGTAGTGATTTTTTTCGTAATCGTTCCAGTCCTGCTTCTTTAAAAATCTCGAGTGATCCAATTAATGGTGCCGTACTTAATACGTGCGGTGTACCAATTTGATACGCACCTGCATGTTCGGCTACTGTTAATGCATGCTCCATATCAAACTGCTTATCTTTTCGTGAGCTAAACCAGCCTGAAAGTCCCGGAAGACGATCGAAATGCTTTTTGCTTACATATAATCCGGCAACACCACCAGGTCCTGCATTTAAATATTTATAATTACACCATACAGCGAAATCAACATCCCATCCTTGGAAATCGTGTGGTATCGATCCGATTGAATGACATAAATCAAAACCGATATGGATGCCTCGTTTATGGGCTTCTGTAGTTAGTCGCTTCATATCAAGAATTTGGCCGCTTCGATATAACACTGCAGGTAACAGAATTAAAGCAATATCATCAGTCATTGCTGCAATGATATCTTCTTCCAGTAACGTTCGGCCATCATGGCTCTTTACCTGAACAAGATGTTCACTTGGATCGAGTCCCTTTAAACGAATTTGGCTTTGCAGTGCATAAATATCAGATGGGAAGGTAAGATCATCCGCAAGAATTTTTGTACGTACTCCTTTCGGTTCATAAAATGTTGCAATCACTTGATGAATATTCGTCGTCGTGGAACCGGTTACAATCACTTCTTCTGGTAAAGCTCCCACAAGCGGAGCTGTTAACTCTCCTAATTGCTCTGATAGAAAAAACCAAGGGTGTTTCCCTTCTGTCCATCCATCAATCCCGTATTGTTTCCATGAATCTAACATAGTAAGTAGAGATTGTTCCGCTCGTTTTGATAGAAGTCCAAGTGAATTACCGTCTAAATAGATTGTTCCTTCTTTCTTATAAAATTCTTGTTGAAAGGATGCAAGTTCATCATGTTTATCACATGCAAGTGCATATTCATAAGATGGTTCAAATGGTTTTTGATACATTCTCTCACCTTCTCTTAATTTTCTTTTAATTCTAATTAATTGAAATATATCATCAAAATTGACATAACGTCAATGATATTATGTCAGTTGACATTCTACGCTACCTTCACCTAAAATAAAGTTGTATTTTCAGATTTTTCAGTATAAAGGGGTGGTATATTTGGAAAAAAGTCTTCTTTCAACAAGACAAAAACGATCAGTAGAAACAAGAAAAAAATTATTAGCAGCTGGCCGGGAAGTTTTTATAGAGCACAGTTTTCAAAAAACAACAATCTCACAAATTATAAAAAAAGCAGCAACCGGCTATGGTACTGCATACGTATACTTTAAAAATAAAGATGATATTTTAATTGTTCTTATGGAAGATGTAATGAATCAGTTTTACAGTATTGCAGAACGTTCTTTTCAACCGAAATCAAAAAAAGAAGCTCACATGATGATCCAAAATCAAGTACGAGCTTTTTTACAAATGGCTGAAAAAGAAAGAACGATGTTGCAAATTTTTGAAGAAGCAATTGGTGCTTCAATCGAAGTTCGTCAAAAATGGAGTGATATTCGTGAACGCTTTATAAATCGAATTATTCAAGATATCGCCTTCTCGCAAGAAAATGGTTTGGCAAGAAATAATATAGACAAAGCGATTGTAGCACGTGGTTGGTTTTACATGAATGAAATGTTCCTATGGGAAATTGTTCGTAATGATAAGGAAATATCTTTAGAAAAAATTACATTTACGTTAACGGAGCTGTATACAGTCGGATTATATGAGAAAGGCTAACCTTTCCTCATCATATTAAGCATCATGATTTTGATTATAGCGAATTCGCGCTACATGCTTCCTCGATACATACATTACTTTTGTTTTTGAATGCTTAATATATATCCCCTTCTGTTCCATCTTTATGTTCTATTTCCGTTCGAATAAACCAACTATTTCCTAATCCAATCTCGATATATTTCACATATGATTCTCCTTTTCATTTCTTCTATAAAAATAATAAGTTAGAATATTTACCTTTTCCGGAAATGAATTTCCCCCTCCGTACTTTTATTTCCCTGGGAAGCGCAGATTCCGACAGAACATGCGTTAACATGTAAAGAAGCAGATTTCTAAAAATCTGCTTCTTTACAGCTCAAAGTGATGAAGCTACTTTTCCTATTATTTTTTACCTTCTAATTCTTTTTTAATACTTTCTAATGTTTTCCCTTCATATTTCTCTTGCGGTTTTGGAGGATTCGTTGCAGTTTGATTCACCAATAAGAAATTCTTTTCTATAAACGCAAAGTCTTTCATATCAACTGTACCATCAAAGTTGATGTCCGCGCTGCGTTTATTGGTTTTCCAGTTTTCTTCCACGAACACTGCATCCATAATATCAATTACATCGTCTCCATTGACGTCCCCTCCAATAGATTTAGGAACATCCATTTTTTAAAATTGTCCTATTGTTTCCCCGGTGCTGCTTTTCATACCGATATGGAAATCATACATCGTTTTAAAATGTCCCGGTACTTTAACAGCCAAGCTTAGAGATTGATCTGTAAGAGGTAGACGTAAAGCTTCTATTCTCCCATATTGTGTAAGGAGTTGGTTATACGTATTCCCTTCTGCATCCTGTATATATACATCTGCTCCCACCTTGCTGTAATCTCTTGTACTATCAAATACTCCTGTACTTTTTAACAAACCATCAGCATATAAAATCGACTTCATTTTCGAATAAGTTGGTACAAATTCAATATACGGGGTATTATACCCAAGCTGCGTTGTTTTTCCTGATCGATTTTGATATGAATTTAGAGCCATGGAAATAGTAGTGCCATCAGGTCTGATTTCAAAGTTATAATCTTTTGCTTTCAACGTCGCTTCCGCTAATGGTATTTCCCCATTTAAAGTTTGCGTATTCCCCTCAGCAGTTTCAATGGTTAATTTGTTTAGTGTCGTTTTTGTCAGTTTCATTTCTCCTAATTTGCTAGATTCAGGATGTAGATCGACGTTTTCTACATCGAAATATTCTGGAAAATGAGAAAAGTTTAACGTGCTCTTTTGGAAATCACTAGCATTTTTCAAAACAAATTTCACCTTAACAGTATCACCCGGTTTCACACTCGTTTTATCGAAAGTCGCCTCCAAGTAAGGGGTTCCTTTTTTTATAATTTTTATAATTTTAGGTGCCCCAAAAGCCCCGTTACCTGCTGGGTCTACCGCGATTAAACTAAGCATTCCTCCCCCAGTCCCTACAGGTACATCATACTTAAATGTACCATCTTTATTTACAAGCATTTCAATAGCTGGTTCGTCCTGTTCGACCATAGTATTTACGATTTTGTTAGCAGATTGGTCTATATTCATACCTGCTGCCTTAAATTCCTCAATATCTTGATCGTACACAGAGCCGGAAATAGAAACAGTTTTTTGTCCCTCCTCAAATTCAATCACATCCGGTACGTCAAATGTATATCTTGGCTTACCTTTGTCAACTACTATCTCTTGAACCTCTGTGAATTGTTTACCAGTATCGCTTGTAGCAACCATTTTGATTTTATAATACCCTTCGTTGGCCACTACAGTTGTAGCACTTATACCATTAGGAGACTTGTTATCAAACGGATAATAGTTCCCATTGAAGAAATACGGCACATCATACAGTACACCTTCACTTTTCTGTATTCCGTCCATAGATCCAAGATATCCTATATCCTTATTTGTCTTTCCATCTACCAAAATAAAGTCAATATTCCTCATATTGGATTTCAATTGAAATTTAATACTTATGTTGCCTTTTGCGAGAGTAGTTGAGTATGGATCTCTATATCTATCTTCTGATATCCCCGATGATGCTTGAAACAATTCAATTCCTTCTTCCACAGCGTGAACACCAAATGGAACCTGATATGTTTCAGATGGATTGTCTTTGTTTGTATACACCACATATCCTTCATAGATTCCCTTTTCTGCTGTTTTTGGAATGAGAATCCCAATGTTGGTCTTTTTTTCACTGCCGCCCTCGAGTGTAATTGAATCACCTGTAAGCACCTTCACTCCATTCTTTCTTGCGTCCTTTGATCCCCTTGCATCTGTTTGGAATTCCACTTTTACATCAAATATTTTTGTTGTTTTCCCTTTGTTACTGAGTGTCAAAGAGCGGAGGTCCTTAACATCCTCGTCTGTAAATGCAAGTGTGCCAAAGCTGATGCCACCTGTTTGTTCTTTGATGAGTTTGTCCTTGCCGTTTCCAATCATTGGTGTCTTGTCATTCACTTTGATCTCCACATCAGAATGGATAGCTTCATATGGATCAACGCGTCCTGCACCGACTTCAAATACGCTGTATGGCTTGCTGAGTGGATCCGCTGTATTCATTAAAATGCTCTTCACATCTTCTGGCTGTAATTTAGGATTCGCTTGCAGTAAGAGCGCAGCGATACCGGCAACATGCGGTGATGCCATAGATGTACCTGACAGACGTTGATATGCATATTGGTAATCATTTGTATTCTCTTTATTTATCATATAAGACGGTACTGTAGATAGCACAGCGACTCCCGGTGCTGTAACTTCTGGCTTAATATCGTAAGTAATACGAGATGGACCACGCGAGCTGAAGTCCGCCAATGCATCTCCTTCTGTTTGCATTTGTCCTAATTCATTAAAAGTAAATGTACTTTCTGTATTCATTTTCGCTTTTAAAGCCAGACCTTGCGTATTTGTTAAAGAGAATGCAGGAATAAAATCCAAACCTTCTCCTAAAAACGCAGGAATGTGGCCTTCTTGCGGAATATTATTGAATATAAGTACAGCAGCTGCCCCGTTTTGCTTTGCATATTTCACTTTATCGTTCAATGTAATATTATTGCCACGACTTACTAGTACAATTTTGTCTTTTACAATTTTGTTCTTATATTCTGATTGGCCACCAAAACCGACATCTATGATTGAGAACGTCTTTCCACTCAATTGTTGAATATTATCAGCATATCCTTTGGCCATTTGCTGCAGGTCAGCCGGAATTGTTTCCATTCCAGCTTGAAGTGCACCCTTAAAAGTAAATAATTTATAAGGTTCATTGCTTGCTCCTACAGTCAGCGCAAGTGCAGCAGTACCCGGAGAACCTAATGTGTACATATCATTTCCTCTGTTTCCTGCAGAGACCACAGCAGTAATTCCACTTAATACCGCCTGATTAATTGCAATACTTGTTGAATAAAGAGGATTATTGATACCGGCACCCAAGGAAAGGTTGATTACGTCCATTTCATTTTCCACAGCCTTATCAATAGCGGCTAGAATATTTTCTGTTGTCCCAGTCCCGTATTTTCCTAATACACGATAGGCATACAAATCTACATCGGGAGCGATACCTGTCATTTTATATTCACTTTCATTCTTTCCTTGACCAGCGATGATACCAGCTACATGAGTTCCATGTTCTGTGTAGTATGTCGATCCTGTCGCCCAAAATATTTCTGGTAACCCGGATTTCTTCCAATCTTCGTATGTAGTTTCCATTGGATCTTCATCGTTATCTACAAAGTCATACCCTCCTTTATATGCACCCTTTAAATCAGGATGGTTATAATCGACTCCTGTATCAATCACTCCTACTTTGATTCCTTTTCCCGTGTACCCTTCCGTATGCAATTTGTCAATTCCAAGAAGCTGCATACCACCTGACATTTGAGGAGAAAGTAGGCCTGTTGCTTCTGGTTCCTGAACCGGTGGCTCGACTTGAACTTCTTGATTGCTCCACACTGCTTTTACGGTTTCAGAACGTAACAGCTCCTCTGCCTTGTTGGCCGGAATTTTCATTGCCACTCCATTAAAAGCATTTTTATATGTGCGATCAATCTTATAATCTATTTTTTTCTGCTTATTGTTTCCATTAAATAATTGACTAAGCTCCTCTTTAAATTTGACATGAGATGCATTCACTTTTTGTTTTGCTTCTGATAAGCCTAACTTTTTCCCCTGAAGTTCTGCTTCTAATACAGCTACTTTATGTGGTCTTTGTTTAAATTCAACAATAACGGAAATTTCGTCTGTACTCTCCACATTTACCTCTGGTGCTAAATGCAGGCCAGTTTCATCTGTTGTTTGTAGTTTCGTAAGGGCTGCACGCTGTTCTGAAGTGAGATTAGCTAGTATTTCCTCTGTTGATCCTTTCTCCTCTGCATGTGCAACCGTTTGGGAGTAAGGACTTGTTAAGAGTCCAGGGAATTGTGATAAAACAAGAGTGCTGGAAAGACCAATTATCGCAAATCGTTTTTTGATGTTGTACACTTGATATCCACCTACCTATTATTTTATTTTTATTAATCTCTATAAATCCAACTAGAGTCTTCAATACGTTTACCGTCCTTCACTTCGGTATACTACTGGAAGTAGAACGAAAAAAGGAGTGGATGGAGGTGTTGTATAAATGTTGAAAGATTAATTTGAATTTATATACTACCAAATCATGACGCTTATTTTGAAAGTGTTTACATAAATTGAAGTGGGCTCGGGGTCATAGAAGTTACTAACTCTTTTTGTTTGTACTTTAAATCCCGTGAATTCTAAGAGTGCTGAAGATATAGGAAAGTTAATTCAGGCATGCGTATCACATCATCGTATGTATTTGTTGTGCTATTCGTTTGCGTACTGATAATTTTGACTTGCTCGCCTACTAACCTCGTAACTTGATCTTCTACTTGTGATGGGAGGTAAAATTTTACAATAGTTTGCTTACTTAATCTTTTAGCATGAAATAGTGCAGTTGACACGTTTGTTAATTCACAGCAAATGTGGCTATTATTGGCAATTATATTCCAAATTCAACAAATAAAGCCAATATAACAAATATTTCTGCTTATTACTCATTTTTTCTAGTGTTTCTTTTTTAATCCTCCCTTCTTCGGAATTTACTGTCGAAACAATTACTATTATTCAGAAAATTCAAACTTAAGTCAACCGTTTGCAGTACAATTTATGTTGGGAAAATTCTACGTTTTTTTGTAATAGAAATATCCTGATTCAATATTTTCTGATAATTCTATATAACGAATATCAATAGAGCTGTTTTTCAGTGGAGAATAAAGTGAAAATAAACTCGTTTCTGTAGTGTTTTTGGTTATATTTGTACTAGAACCCATAAAACTTGTTATAAGAAATTCCTGTGCACCTACTAAGAAAATAGGAGAATGAAGAAACTCCCACTGATTACAGTTTCACTTTATTCATAAAGAACGAATAAACCCGAACAACAGCGCTTTTTTAGCGTCTGTGATTCGGGTTACAATTCAAAGTGATAGAGTTACTCTTCTTATTATTACTTACCTTCTAATTCTTTTTTAATACTTTCTAATGTCTTCCCTTGATATTTCTCTTTCGGTTTTGGAGGATTCGTTGCAGTTTTATTCACCGATAAGAAATTCTTTTCTATAAACGCAAAGTCTTTCATATCAACTGTACCATCAAAATTGATGTCTGCGCTACGTGTATTTGTTCCCCATTTTTCTTTCATAAATACTGCGTCCATAATGTCGATCACATCATCTTTGTTAACGTCACCCGCTTTTACAGTGCCGCTATTAATCGGACTGTCTTTTTCCCCACGAATCGTTGTTAATTCTTGTTTAAAGACAGTAAACGGTCTATGATTTGTAAAGTGTCCAGGTATGTTAGTGTGGTACATCATTTCTTTGTCAGTTACCGGCAATTTAGAAAACGTTGATTGTGGATAACCGCCGCTGCCCGTATTTGCAATTGTACCTTTATATTCTTTGTTGTTCATATCCGTAACAAATGAAGTTGCACCTATTTTACTGTAATCCACCGTTTGCGGGATACCTTCTGCCAAACTTCCCACCATAATTTCTGAAAACGTCGGGATTACATAAGATTCAACAGATGCACTTGGTACAGAAACCGTTGCATTTTCAGCATTGATATAAGAGGACGTAAGGTTTTTCAATTCTAATACGTCGTCGTAATATAAGTTGTCCTTAACTTTCATTTTTACATCTACCATTGGCACAGTGCCGTCTATCCCCTCCGGTACAGATACATGTATGCTATGCTTTTTAACCGCCCCACTGCCTGGTAATTCTTTTTGATCCAATTGTACGTTGGCTTTTTTCTGTAATTCCGGATTAACGGTTACACTTTCAATTTCAAAGTGATCGCTTAAATAGTCAAATGTAAACGTTTGTTCCTTTAATTTGTTAGCATTATTCATTTTTAGTGTATAAGTAACAGATTCACCCATTTTTGGCTCTTGCTTATTTGGCGTTGCGTCTACATATTGCGTACCCTTTTTAACAAAATACGTTGTCGGCATTTTTGGATAATCTCCAGCTCCTGATATACTATGACCATAGAAACGAACAGGAAGAATTGGGATAGATTCATCCATTGGCATCTCACTTGCAAATGTGCCATCTGGATTAAGAGAAATGGCTCCGCTTGGTTTCCCTTGTTGAGTGTTCTGCCAATCCTTTGGTCCCGGTTTAGCTTTGTTGTAATAATATGCAACTTTATTTATAGATTGAGAGACATCGAAACCGGCAGCCTTTATATCATTAACACTCTCGTCGTAAATAGACCCTGAAACAGGAACTGTTTTTTGCCCTGCTTCATACTCGTACACTCCGTGCGGAAGGGAAAGCTTAAATTCTGGAGCCGTATTATCTACAAAAAAAGGTTCTTCTGCAGATGTAGAGATTTTTCCTTGATCATTTGTCGCAATGGCCCTTATCTTATAATTTCCAGGTTTTACCCAGTTAAGTGTATCAGTAAATTGAGAGTTTAAATATTCGGCATCAGTAGAAAATGGTTTATTTGGATCTCCAATAAACGGTAAATAAAATCCCCAAAATCCTATAACAGGAGTATCTACATGTGGCTTCAAGGTTTGACCAGAAAGAACGCCAAGATACCCAGCATACTGGTTTGTTTTGGCATCTATAAGCAAGAAATCAACCCTTTTTACATGAGATTTCAAATTTAAAAGGAAGATGGAGCCGTTATTCATAAATGGGTTTGGAGCCGATATAGATGTTGTTGTTGTTACTGCCTTTGTTAGCACTGTGAACTTTTCAAATCCTTCTTCTACATAATTGACACCAAATGGAACTTGATACGTTTCTGATGGATTGTCTTTGTTTGTATACACCACATACCCTTCATAGAGTCCCTTTTCTGCTGTTTTTGGAATCAAAATCCCAAAGTTGGTCTTCTTTTCACTTCCGCCCTCGAGTGTAATTGAATGACTTGTCATCGCCTTTACGCCGTTTTTCTTTGCGTCCTTTGATCCCCTTGCATCTGTTTGAAATTCCACTTTTACATCAAACGTTTTTGTTGTTTTCCCTTTGTTGCTGAGTGTCAAAGAGCGTATGTCCTTAATATCCTCGCCTGTATAAGAAAGTGTGCCAAAGCTGATGCCACCTGTTTGTTCTTTGATGAGTTTTTCCTTACCATTTTCAATCATTTCTGTCTTGTCATTCACTTTAATCTCCACATCAGAATGGATCGCTTCATATGGATCGACGCGTCCTGCACCAACTTCAAATACACTGTAAGGTTTGCTGAGTGGATCTGCTGTATTCATTAAAATAGTCTTCACGTCTTCTGGCTGTAATTTAGGATTTGCTTGTAGTAAGAGTGCAGCGATACCGGTAACATGTGGAGATGCCATCGACGTTCCAGACATGCGCTGATATGCATATTGATAATTGTCTTCTTTACCATGATTGACCAAATCTGAAGCCACAGTAGAGAAGACTGCTACGCCTGGTGCTGTTACTTCTGGCTTGACGTCAGAATTGACACGTGATGGTCCGCGGGAGCTAAAACCTGCCAATACATCTCCTTCTGTTTTCGATTCTGTCATCTCTCCAAATGTGAAGTTGTTGTGCCCCGCTTCTACCTTTTCTTTCAAGGCTAATCCTTCTGCATTGGATAAGGAGAATGTCGGGATATAATCGATTCCTTCTGCTAAATAAGCGGGAATATGTCCTTCTTCTGCCTTGTCATTGAATAAAAGTACCGCAGCTGCACCATTTTTCTTAGCAAAATTAATTTTATCGGCCAATGCCATGTTATTTCCACGGCTTACTAAGGCAATCTTTCCTTTTACATCTTTACCCGTAAAATCGGTCTCGCTGCCCATACCAGCATCGACAATCGGAAGCATCTGGTCTTTTAGTTTGGTAACGTCATCTCCATATCCGATTGCCAATAGGCGTAAGTCTGCAGATATTTTATCTTGTCCTGCTGCAAGTGAGCCTTTATAGTTTACAAGTGTAATTGGAACATTACTTGCTCCTACGGTAATTGCTAATGCTGCTGCAGCTGGAGCTCCTAACGTGTACATTTTATCTCCTGTGTTTCCAGCAGATACCACTGCCGTAACTCCGTTTAAAACAGCGTTATTCACGGCCATACTTACGGGATACATCGGGTCATTTATGGCTGCGCTCAGTGACATATTAATCACGTCCATGCCATCCTCAACCGCTTTATCAATTCCGGCAATAACTCCAGTAAATGATCCTGATCCATATGGTCCTAGAACACGGTACGCGTACAGTTCAGCGTCTGGAGCGATCCCTGTAGTTGCGTGTTCACTAGTATTGGTTCCTTGTCCAGCAATGGTTCCTGCAACATGTGTTCCGTGCGTGGTGTAATAGGTAAATCCTGGAACTTCCGGCTTGCCCGAATTTTCCCAATCCTCATACGTCGTTTCCATCGGATCAGTATCATTGTCGACAAAGTCATATCCACCTTTAAAAGCATTCTTTAAGTCTGGATGGTTATAGTCAATTCCTGTATCTATTACTCCTACTTTAATGCCTTTTCCTGTGAACCCCTCTTGATGAAGCTTGTCCACTTGAAGGTAGGAGATCTCATCTGCCATTCCTTTACTAAGGGTGCTGACTTCAGTTTTTTCCTCTTTTACAGGTGGTTCAGCTTGGACCTGCACATCACTGTATACGGCTTTGACTTCCTTTGATTGTAGGAGTGATTGCACTTGGTTTGCCGGCAGTTTCATAGACACACCATTGAAAGCGCTTTTATAAGAATGTTTCACTTGGAAAGAAGGTGCTTTTTTCTCTCCTTTTGACGTAAAGATCGTTTTTAAATCTTTTTTAAATGTATCATGGGAGGCATCTACTTGTTTTTTCGCTTCTGATGCAGACAAGCTTTTTCCTTCTGCCGCTGCTTCTAACATAGCTACTTGATGTGGCCTTTGTTTAAATTCAACAATAACAGAAATTTCGTCTGTACTCTCCATATTTATCTCTGGTGATAAATGCAAACCAGTTTCATTGATTGTTTGTAGTTTCATAAGAGCTTCACGCTGTTCTGAAGTGAGATTAGCTAGTAGTTCCTCTGGTTTTTGTAGCTTTGTAAGAGCTTCACGCTGTTCTGGAGTAAGATTAGCTAGTAGTTCCTTTGGGGTTCCGTTCTCTTCTGCATGTGCAACCGCCGAAGGGAAAGAATTTGTTAAGGGTCCAGGGAACTGTGATAAAACGAGAGTGCTAGAAAGACCGATTATCGCAAATTGTTTTTTGAAGTTGTTCACTCAATATCCACCTACCTATTATTTTATTTTTATAAATCTAACTAAAGTTTTCAATACGTTTACCATCCTTCACCTTGGTATACTACTAAAAGTAGAACGAAAAAGAAGTGGTGGAGGCGTTGGATAAATGGTGAAAGATTAATTAGGATTTATATACTACCAAATCATGACAACAAATCAGAAAACGCTTACATAAACTAAAATGGACGCAGAGTCATAGAAGCTACTAACCCTGTTTGTTTGTACTTTAAATCACGTGAATTCTAAGAGCACTGAGATATAGGAAAGTGAATTCAGGCATGCGTATCACGTCATAGTATGTATTTGGTGTACTATCCGTTTGCGCACTGATCATTTTGAATTGCTTGCCTACTAATCTCTTAACTTGATCTTCTACTTGTGCTAGAAGGTAAGCTTTTACAATACTTTACTTAGTCCTTCAGCATGAAATCGTGCAGTTAATCCGTTTGTTGATTCGCAGTAAATGTAGCTGTAATTGGTAATATTTTTCCAAATATGGCGAATAAAGATGATATAGCATGGATTACTGCTTTTTACTCATTTTTTCTAATGTTTCTTTTTTAATCCTCCCTTCTTCAAAATTTAACATTAGAACAATTATTATTATTCAGAAAATTCTGATTGAAATCAACTGTTTGCAGTACAATTTATGTTGGGAAAATTTATGTTGAGAAAATTTTTATCCCGCTATTCGCGGGCAGTAAGACCCCCATCTCAAGATTCTAAGAAATTCAAAGAATATAGATGGGAGATAACTGCCCGAAAAAGCCTGATTGGTGAAGGCTAATGATCAGTGTAGACGAAGAACCCCCACTGATAAAAGTTTCACTTTATGTCTTCTCTATCACTTTCCGTCTTTTTTTACGACTAGAATCATAGATTTTATACTCATAACTAGATATGATGAAGTTAAAAAGAAAGTGAGCAAACAATGCAGAAAAAGATTGCAATTATTACAGGGGCATCAAGCGGTTTTGGACTTTTAACTTCCCTTGAACTCGCGAAAAAAGGATTTTATGTCATTGCAACGATGAGAAACCTTGAAAAACAAACAAATTTACTTTCCCAAGCAACAACATTGCAGTTAGAACAAAATATCCAGACACATCAACTAGATGTAACCAACCAAGAATCTATTACTAGATTTCAATTATTTTTAAAACAACTTGATCAAGTAGATGTCCTTGTGAACAACGCTGGCTATGCAAGCGGTGGATTTGTTGAAGAAATTTCAATTGAAGAATACCGAAGACAATTTGAAACAAACGTATTTGGAGCAATTGCGGTAACACAAATTGTGTTACCTTTTATGCGGGAACAAAAGAGTGGAAAAGTTATTAATGTCAGCAGCATTAGCGGAAAAATTGGATTTCCGGGCCTCTCCCCTTACGTTTCTTCTAAACATGCACTTGAAGGATGGAGCGAATCACTTCGTTTAGAAGTAAAACCGTTCGGTATTAAAGTTTCATTAGTGGAACCTGGTTCCTATAACACAAACATTTGGGAAGTTGGACAACAGCTTGCACAAAGTCATTCTAACTCCGAATCCCCTTATAAAGAATATATGGACAAAATACAAAATCACATCAATAGTGGTAGTGATACTTTTGGTAACCCAATAGACGTTGCTAAAAAGATTGTATCTATTGCAGAAGCTAAACAAACAACTTTGAGATATCCCATTGGGAAAGGTGTAAGGCTGATGATAGTTGCTAAAAAAATTCTTCCGTGGAGATGGTGGGAGTTTCTTGTTTTGAGGAGTTTTAGGAAGATGTAGTGTAGAAAGCTGATAATAAATAAGAGCAGTTATACAAAGGAAATTTGTGATAACTGCTTTTTTTGATAAACTACCGCAGCTTCTGAAAACATCGATTTTACTTTTAATAAACTACACATCTTCATTGAATCTCAACTGCAAATATTCTTGTATATTAGGACTCCCTTTCGGATTATCCAATACCGCTTTTATCCAACTATCCCTTTCAAAACTTAACACTTTTACATCCCAACAACATGCAATTAATCCATGAGGTGTAAAATATTCAAACTTATTTGGAGTCTCATGTGATGCAATATAGGTCTCTTCATTCTTTCTCCCATTATAGTTTTGGCTCTGAAGGACGCATTTTATCAGGCTGATCACTTGGATAAGTAGAATAATCATGATTTACATAATCCCAGCTAATCATTGTTGCGCTATCTCTTCCAAGCTGATGATGGACATGTTCTAGTACATTCTGAACACATTTCGTTAACTTCTCTTTATTTTGATACAGGTCTTTATACAAATGAAACGGCTTTTCATAACGACGTTCTCCGCATTCTAATACACCATCTGTAACCATTACTATTCTATTTTTTCCTGTACGTAATTCTCGAATACCAGATGAATAACATGGAACTGGTAGTGAAAATGTATTTACATGTCCAACCCATTCATAAAAATGCCTTTGATTCAGCATATATTGCCCTAATGTATGTAACTCTTCATGCAATAAGTAGACAAGACAATCCCCTACCGAAAACCACCAAATATAGTTTTCTTTTCGGACACAGATTAAGCAAGCTGTTTCACCTTTGACTTGCTGACAAGATTGCTTAAATGACTCTGATTGAAAAAGTGATAGTATATACTCTTCAATGGATCGGAATACCGTTTCAATTGGTTCCTCTAGTAAAACCTTTATATTTTCATATTCATTTTGCACTGTATTGACTAACAAAGCTGTACTTTCTGCACTATAGTGTGCATCTAATATCATCGCAAACTCCCAATCATCATGCGACCAAACTAATGCACCATCTTCATTTTTCCGAGCTCCTGCACTTGTATTGCCACCATATCGTCCAATGACTGCATTACCACATTGCTTAACTGAAATTTCTCCTAAACACATTTCATCACTGCCGATCCATGAATATTGCTTTGTATTATTTGTTATATGCATATTCGTTCACCAAGTAAGCTTGAATCCTTTTACATAGATTTTGAATTGCTTCTGTTCCTCCATATGGTGCTCCTTCCCAATCTGCTACCTTTGTTGGAGACCAATATTCCCTCGGTGTATTCGGATAACGTGGAATAATGTGCATATGCATATGTGGCACACCATTACCTGATACAAATGCATAAATATGTTCCGCACCTTCACATTCTTTTAGCGCACGGCTTACTCTACTTGTGATTAAGCCAAAAGCTTGTGCTTCTTCCTCATTTAAGTCTGCTAGACCAGGAGTGTGTCTTTTCACATCAATCATAAGATAGCCTAAATACGTCTCGCTTTCTTCCCAATGCACATGTCCTACATACACAAGATCATCTTCATAAATTGCTCCGCCAGGTACAACGATATCTCCCTGATGTTTTTTACAAATAAAACAAGCCATATACAATCCCCTCTTCTTGATATTTTTTATATTCAACCACTACGTGTAAGACTATTATTTCGACAAAACCCCATGATTCTCCTAGAAAACTGTTAATATTTACTATTCACCAAACTAAAATAAAGTGAAACTTTGATCAGTGTTTTTTTCATCTCCCACCTATCTTATTTGGTTTCCTTAGAATCTTGAGGTGGGGGTCTTACTACCCGCAAATAGCGGAATAAAAACACGCCCCGTAATTAGAGTCTTAACATACGGAGCGTGTTGCTTTCGATTATTAAAACAACTTCATTTTTTCCTATGAAACCCTTGCGTAATTCTGTCTAACACAATCGCAATCACTACAATAGCTAGTCCAGCTTCAAAGCCCATACCGATGTTTACTTGTGTAACAGATCGATACACATCGACACCTAGCCCTGGTGCGCCTACAAGAGAAGCGGTTACAACCATTGATAATGAAAGCATAATACTTTGGTTTACGCCGGCCATAATCGTTCCTGTTGCGAGTGGCAGCTGTACTTTGAATAGCTTTTGAGATGCTGTTGAACCAAATGCATTTGCGGCCTCGATTAAGTCTTCTGGTACTTGTCTGATTCCTAAATCAGTAAAACGAATCGTTGGGGGCATCGCAAAAATAACTGATGCAATAATGCCTGGTACGACGCCTACACCGAAGAATGTAATAGCTGGAATGAGATAAACAAAGGCTGGCATTGTTTGCATGAAATCTAAAGTAGGTCTTAAAATTTTTGAAAACCGTTCATTTTGAGATGCTAAAATTCCAATTGGAATACCAACAAGAATAGAAATAATTACAGATGTTAGAACGAGTGATAATGTTTGCATCGTTTGTGCCCAATACTCAATATTTAGGATAAAAAGAAATCCGATTAATGAAAAAATAACTAACGATATTTTACGGGTCGTATACCAAACGAGAAAACACACGATAATGATAAATAAAAAAGCGGGGATAATCATTAAAAAATCTGTAAGTAACTCTACAAACCCTCCAATGACAAAAGAAAACCCTTTGAAAAGCCCTTCAAAATATGCATATAAACCCGCCACAAATGAATCGACCCATTCGCCTAAAGGAATACGCGGAATATTATTCATTGTCATTCACCTCTTCCTCTATATTTCCTGCTAGAGCTTGAATGACACTTTCACGTTTTATAATCCCTTTTAACCTTTTCTTATCATCGATAACCGGTAAGGGTAGCTTCATTTCTGCCATTTTTGCATACATCTCTTCAAGTAACGTATCTAAATATACGTGAGAGATATCTTTTAGTAATAAATCAGCAATTGGCCATTGTTTTTGAACTGCTTTACTTGCATCATCAGCAGTTAAAACGCCTAGAAACTCATGTTTTTTATTCACTACATATACGGTGGATACACTTGCATTTCTCATAATTTGCAGCGCTACTCGTGGGCCTCGGTCAATCAATAACGTTTCTGGTCTTCTCATGATGGATTCGGCAGTGATGACTTTCCCTAAATTTACATCTGCCACAAATCTCTCTACAAATTCATTGGCAGGGCTCATCATAATTTCTTCTGGTGTTCCAATTTGAACAATTTCTCCATCTTTCATTAGTGCAATGCGATCACCAATTCGCAGCGCCTCATCTAAGTCATGTGTAATAAAAATAATCGTTTTTTCCATTTTATCTTGCAGTTCTAATAACTCATCTTGCATTTCTTTTCGGATGAGTGGATCTAATGCACTAAATGATTCATCCATAAGAAGAACATCCGGATCATTTGTTAACGCTCTTGCGATACCAACGCGCTGCTGCATACCACCACTTAACTGTCCTGGGTAACTATCTTTATTATGTTCTAATCCTACTAATTTAAGCGATTCCAGTGCTTTTTCTTCTCTTTCCTCTACCGGTATTCCTTGCACTTCTAATCCATATGCTACATTTTGTAAGACGGTACGATGAGGAAATAACGCAAATTTTTGAAAGACCATGCTCATTTTCGTTCTTCTTACCTTCCGCAAGGCTTCCTTCCCCATCGTCGCAATATCTTCTCCGTCTATGTATATATGTCCAGCAGTGGGTTTAATCAATTGATTTAACATACGAACAAGCGTAGACTTTCCACTTCCTGATAACCCCATAATGACAAAAATTTCTCCTGTATACACTTCAAAACTTGCTTTCTTTACTCCGACATTCATTCCAGTTTCTTTTAAAATTTCTGCCTTGCTTTTTCCTTCTTTTAATAAAGCAACGCCTCTTAATGGATTTTTTCCAAACACTTTTGTCACGTTTTCAACACGAACTTTTGTATTTTCCATGCGACTACTCCTTTTTTGCCCATCTATTCACATAGTTTAGCAATTTTAATCAGAAATATTACATCAAAATCGTTTAGATAAGAGTTTTTTAAAATCTGCGTTTCCGTTCATAATAAGATTACTTGCGTGAAGCTTTGCTCATAAATAAGTTTGCCTTACAATGACAAACACACTTCTGTACATAAAGTGAACTTTTCATCAGTATAAATTTTCTGGTGAAAAATATACCAATCACTGTTGTCAGCTATAGAAATAGGAGGATTCTAATGAAGCGTAAAATATGGATGATAAGCATTTTGTTTTTAATCAGTATAATTGTCACCGCTTGTAACACAACTAATGCGAATACAAAAGGAAAAATCAAACTTGGTGTAACAAGCTGGAAAGAAAACATTGCTACGGCAAATATGTGGAAAGTATTACTTGAACAAAAAGGATATAAAGTTGAATTAATGTATTTAGAAAAAGCTGCAGTTTGGACCGGTGTAGCACGAGGAGATGTGGATGCAAATCTAGAAGTTTGGCTCCCTGTTACTGACAAACCACTTTATGAAAAATATAAAGACAACCTTGTAATAAAATCAAAATGGTATGAAGGAACAGGTCTTGGTTTAGTTGTTCCCTCTTATATGACAAACATCAACAGCATCGAAGACTTAAATGCTCATAAGGACGAATTGAACAATAAAATTATTGGTATCGAACCTGGAAGCAGTCTGATGAATTTAACCGATAAAGCCATGAAATCATATGGCATTGAGCTTAAACTTGTCCAATCTTCAGAAGCTGCGATGATGAGTGAGTTAAAGAAAGCCTATAGTAACAAGAAACCAATCGCTGTTACATTATGGAATCCACACTGGGGCTTTTCAGAATTTGATTTAAAATATTTAAAAGACCCTAAGAAAGTATATGGTGAAAAAGATGATATTTATTACTCTGTACGAAAAGGATTCGAAAAAGATTATCCTGAGGTCATCAAGTACTTCGAGAAATGGAAAATGACCGATGAGCAGCTCGGAACGCTAATGGTCATGCTGAATAAAACAAAAGATCCTGAACAAGCTGCTAGGGACTGGATTAAGAAAAATCAACAGGTAGTCGATTCTTGGATCAAAGATTAACTATAAGGAAACAAAAACAGGCTGTTGAACGACATTGTTCAACAGCCTGTTGCAATGCTATTTAATTTTTCGAATAACAGCATCTACAATTCCATACTTCTTCGCTTCTTCTGCAGTCATAAAATAATCTCTTTCTGTATCATGTGCGATTTTTTCAATTGGCTGCCCTGTTTGATCAGCAATAATTTGATTAATATCTTGTTTTAACTTTAAAATTCGCTTTGCTGATATTTCAATTTCAGTTGCTTGCCCCTGTGCCCCGCCAAGTGGTTGATGGATCATAATTTCACTGTTTGGCAATGCAAAACGTTTCCCTTTTGCCCCAGCCAGTAGCAATAAAGCTCCAAATGATGCTGCGAGACCCATACAAAGCGTTTGAACATCTGGCTTAATATAATTCATCGTATCTAAAATCGCAAATCCTGCCGAAGTAGAGCCACCAGGGCTATTGATATAAAGGAAAATATCTTTCTCAGCATCCTCAGCTTCTAAAAACAATAACTGCGCAACGACACTGCTCGCTACTTGCTCATTAATTTCTGATCCAATCATAATGATTCGATCTTTGAGCAGTCTTGAATAAATATCATACGAACGTTCTCCGAGCTTTGTTTGCTCAACAACATAAGGAATTGCATTCATAAAAATCCCTCCATCTATTCTTTTATCCTGTATTAACGGGCAGTAATATCCCTCCTTAAAGTTCTGCAGCAAGCACCAAAGCTTAGCGGAGGATAAACTGCCCATAAAAGCCCGATTCACTCACCTACCCATCAATTGGGAGTTTCACTTTATGCCGCACATAACATATAACCGTGAGAAGACGACATTTTTTTGTTAAATAATAGTACCGGTTGCTGGAAGGAGAAGTGTGTGAATTGTAATGTTGGAAGTAGTTTGGTTAATAATTCTGGTCTTTGTTGCTGTATGGCTGTCACAACTATTTCAACTTCAGCCTCCTGGTCAGCAATTTCAAAAACATCTTCATCATTTATCTTTTTAATCTTATTCCGACTACGAAATAACGAAGCTTTTACCGCACCTTCTGATATCGAACACACCTTTGCGATATCAGATAAACTATATTGAAAGACATCCTTTAATATAAAAATGACTGATTGTTGTACATTTAAAGAAGACAATACCCTTTCAACCATTTCATGCAAATCAGCAATCTTTTCATGCGGTTCTTCATATAAATGTTGTTCAATTTTCGCTTGAGATGGTTTTGCTTTTATTTGATCTAACCACTGATTTCGAGCTACTTTGTATAAAAGTGTGATACATATGTCTCGTACCTCTGTTTTATGAACATACTTCTGCAATACTTTACATATCGTTTCTTGGGCAAGATCTTCTCCGTCCCATTTGTCCTTTGTTAAAAACGTACAGTACCTGTTTAACTCTGCATAATGCTCTATGAGGAAATTTATATTTGAATGATTCATATCAACATGGGATTCCAGGAATTGCTTTACTTTTGTGCACAAAATAACCACTCCTTTTCAGCGCTTACTTAATAAACGATTCAATACATAAAAAAGTTACGGATCTATAAATTTTTTTTATAATGTTTATGTTAATAAAAGTCAGGTCATAAATATGTTATGTAGAATTTTATCCCGCATTAACGGGCAGTAATCCCTCATCTCAAATTTTTTTTAAGTATTCAGGGAATAACTGCCCGTTAATGCCCGATTCGTGAGGGCTCATCATCAGTGGAGAATTGATGAAAGTTTCACTTTATAGGAGGAGGTAACAAAATGCCAAATTTAACAGTGTTAGGTGTAGGAACATTTGATGTGAAAGAAGGAACGAAATTAGTATTAGCACTCGAAGACAATGGTGTACATATTCTTCATCGTTGCGGAGGAAAAGCTCGCTGTACAACATGCCGAGTTGAAATAGTAGCAGGCGATTTTTGCGAACCTACTCATGTCGAAAAGAACGCTATTACCGAAAAAGGAATTGAAGATCATTTACGGTTATCCTGCCAAATGCGTGTACAAACAGATTTAACAGTTCGCCCTATCTTAACTGTGGAAAATTCAGGGTTAGATGCCGGACCAAGGCCTGCAGAATCATAAGGAGAAATACCAATGGACTTAAAACGTTCAGCTGGTGAATATGCTGCCAATTATGTTAAGGATGGCATGACAATTGGACTAGGAACAGGTTCTACAGTATATTGGACGATACAAAAATTAGGTCAGCTGATAAAGGGTGGATTATCTATTCAAGCTGTTCCTACATCTATAGGAACAGCAAATCTGGAAAAACAACTGTCTATTCCGTTAATGTCCTTATCTGAAGTTGACAAACTTGATCTCACAATTGATGGAGCAGATGAAATTGACACTCACTTACAGCTAATTAAAGGCGGGGGTGGTGCTCTTCTTCGCGAAAAATTAGTCGCCACTTCGTCCGAAAAACTGATAATCATTGCAGATGAATCAAAACTTATTTCCGATTTAGGTACCTTTCCCCTTCCAGTCGAAATTGTGCCGTTTGCTTGGGAGCACACAGTAAAAAGGGTTCAATTATTAGGCTGCAAACCTACATTACGTCTGCAGAATGATAAACCATTTATAACAGACAATGGGAATTTGATTTTAGACTGTGTTTTTCCGGAACGCATAACCAATCCAAGTAACACACATCAACGTTTGAAAGCAATAACAGGTGTAATTGAAACAGGTTTCTTTATTGATATGGTACATACAGCAATTATCGGGACAAATGAAGGCGTTAAACGAATACTACCTCATCACAATAACACTTGAATACACATCTAATATATTACAAATATTCCCTTTAGATATAAAATCTAAAGGGAATATTTAGTTCACGTAGCTTCACCAAATAAAATTAGAGTACTTATAGCCTCATAATACAGTCTACTAATCGCTTCAAATCATTCATATTTGATTGAACCTGTAGTGCATTATGAAAAAGAATATAAGTATCTCGTTCATTTTCATAAAGCCAACTTAGAGATTTTTTAGGTCCTAAAAACCAAATCCCCTTTATGTTAAAATACATCTCTAAACTATCTACAAGAAGCCAGTGATATCTAAAATCACCCTCAATATCACCTTTTAAAGCTCTTCTGTACATCTTTTGGACCCAACTCTGTAAAAATTGTTTTTCTTCAAGTGTTAATCGTTTCGGCCCCTTATGAAATAACTCATCAATATCGTGAAGAAAACTACTACAAATTCCCCTGTCGTCTAGTAAAATTTCTCCTCCCTTTATACGAAGAAATTCTTCTACATCGTTCATCTTTTCCGTTTTATACATCCAAGCATCTAATTGTTTATCACTTAAAATACACGTATCATTACTTTTTATTGTTGGTTCGTCAGAAAAGCAAACTACATCTATATCGCTTTCATCTGTATAGTCGCCATTCACATATGATCCATATATTACGATAGAATGACATTTATATTCTTGAACTAAATAATCTGTGATCTTCTTTTTCAATTCATATTCCATGAAACTCACTCCAGATTAAAATACTTTAAACTTTGGTTACTATTGCTTGTTTGGATTGAATTGTATAACATCCTCTTTCGTTATTTAAAATAGAAAATAACAGCCTAATAGCTATAGTTAAATTAATCTGTTTAGGTTATAAGCGTTACTCTAGAATGAATCACTGTACTTGATAAATTAAATCCCTTAAGCCAAAACTTTGCAATCACTAAAGCTCGTTCCATTCTATTTCCTTCCTACATAACCCTAAATCCTCCACTATATTCCTATTTTCAAATGCGAGTTTTTCTATATAGAAATTCAATCACTCCCCCTGTTCCAATTCCGATCGCATACGCTAATAAATCACTCCATAAAAACCCATATCCTAATACTAATCCACCTAATGTTGTTTCTCTAATATTATCGATCCAATTCGCATGATACAGTTGACTTACTTCAATTAGATAGCAAAATGATATTCCGAGTAGTGCTACTTTCTTTGTTTCCATCCTGCTAAAAATAAAACCAAAACCAATGAAAATCATTAACGCCCATAGAGCGTCACCTACATAGGCATTCACTACATCTGGGAACAGATTTGCCATCTTTCTTGAGCTTAATCCTAAAATTATTACAACTATTATTAACATCGCATATATTACTCTATTCCGTTTATCATTCATGGTAAAACCTCACACAATACTTTTTTTATAATAAAGTTTCACTTTATAACATACTTTCATATATTTTCAGTCTGCTATATACAGTCTGTAATATCGGATAATTCTCTTCAGTAGGAGAAATTTTTGCTAATAAGAATCCGTGAAGATGCTGAGCTTCAACAGACAAGTTCTTCTCCATATCGCGCTGCATAGAAGATTTCATGGAAGGACTGAGAGCTAAGGTTATTTGGAATGTCTGTTCTTCAACTTCTTCGGATACTGGAGCTCCTACTAGTTTCGCAATGGAAGTCACTTCCAAAATGAGACGGCGATATATTTTCTGTCCATTTTCATCACTAAGGATCGGACCAATTGGTGCGTTCATTAACGTTGTTACACCACTCATACTAGCAATAAAGATGTACTTATGCCATATATCTCTTTGAATGTTTTCACTTAATGTAACATTGAATCCTGCATCATGAAAATGGCTCAATATTCGTTTCGCTCTGTCAGAGTATGTGCCATCCCATTCTCCAAAAACAAGATCATGTCGCGGACTAGATTGGATTACCGTTCCATGCTCGTCCAGTGTGGTTTCGATAAAACAGAGCCCTCCTAATATTGTTTCCTTACCAAATGCATGCTGGAGGTGTTCGAAATGCTCATAACCATTAAGTAAAGGAAGAATTACTGTTTTGGATCCTACATATGGAGCAATATCAGTTTGTACTTGTGGTAAGTGATACGATTTTACAGCAATAATTATTACATCATATTTTTGTACCGGGTCTTCATAACCAATTGTTTTAACTGGAGTATGAAAATCTCCATGTATACTTTTAATCGTTAGCCCTTCATCATTTAGTTGTTTCTGCTTTTTTGAACGAACAAGAAATGTTACATCTTCTCCTTTTTGGGCCAAACGTCCGCCAAAATACCCACCAATCGCTCCTGCTCCTACAATTAAGAATCTCATCTCTTTCCCCCCATTTTGTATTCTTCATTCTATTCCTAAAAAATGGCGTTGCCGTAAATACATTGTTGAATCTTCATTTATTTACATTAAATGTTTTCGAAAATGTATTTGATTATCTTTCGTACCTGTTGTTATATAACCTAATGATTTGTATAAACCAATCGGCTTTCCCCACTGTAAATTTGTCTCTATTACAATTTGTTTATAACCCCATTCGTAGGCCTTTTCTTCAAGGAAATGTACAATTTGCCTCGCAAGTCCCCGCTGCCGATAGTCTTTTAATACAGATACTCTACAAATACGAGCTGTTTCCTCATCTTCTTTGTATAAGGCTCCTGTACAGACAATCTTTTTTTCTACTGCCCCAACTACGAACATATTCCCTTTTTCAGAATATGTTTGTAAAACATTATGTAAATCTGGATTTAAACTGTAATCAATTTCACTAAAGTAATCAAGAAAACCAGTAAAAATAACTTGTCTAGCTTCTTCCACTGTATCCAATGTCACAGGTTCAATCCTCATTATTGGTTCCTCCGTTCTTATAAAATCACTCTCCTTGCATTCATTCTATTACACTTTTATCCATAATTATATTTCATTTATCTTATTAAGGGCATTACGTTTTACGAATCAAAAAAATGCTAGCTTTGCGCTAGCATTTCAAATTGATAGATAATTCATATCTCACTTCTGTTATTCTTGACCTAGAATTTCTTTCTGCTTCTTCTTTGAAAAAGATTTCAATACTAATTCATAAGACCAATCGATCATTTTGTTTATTTCTTCTTGACTTAACTCCCCATCAAAATAAATAGTATTCCAATGCTTTTTATTCATATGATAACCTGGGATAATCGTCTTAGGGTATTCTTCTCTTACTTGCAGTGCAATCTCTGGATCGCATTTTAATGTTATTGAAGCTTGACCCCCATTTTCATTATTTAAAATCGCAAATATTTTATCATTGATTCTCATACAGGTAGCATTCCACCCCTCTGGAGAATCTTCAGTCGCTTTTCTCTTTGATAGACAATATTTACGCGTTGTGTCAAACATTGGTCTTGTCTCCCTACTTATTTAACGTACTTCCCGAAAGAAGTCCTTATCTTCAAGCTCGTGACGGGCGATAGCCAAGCGATAAAGTGGGGATAAATTTCAGTTAGGCATCGCCTAACTGACTTGTAAGAACTGCCAGTTGTTATTGTGGTGTTTACATTCAATATCCGATATATTCACTTGCTTATAAGATTTAGCAGGATTTTGTATATAATGACCATCTATATCTTGCACATACACCATCTTCCCTGTAAATCCTGTCACGAATCCTACTTGCTCAAACACTTTCACTTTATCACCTAGATAAATTCCATTTACATAAGGCGTATTTTTATTGTTTCTTTTCGCTGTTCTATTTTTTGTTTTTCTTCCTTTCCTTGGAGTTGCTTCATGAAGAGAACGCTTTTTCTTTCTAAATTGTTTGATGCGAAACTCACCACTTTGCTGATATTTTTGTAATTGTTTCGGATTGGTAATCGCAATGGCATCGTTATAGTGTGTTTTTGATAATCTTAATTCTTTTCGCTTCGGTGTTGTGTAACTGCCATACGTGATCTCACAATCTAAACGCTTCATGATTTGAAGCCGCAAAATATTCATAAAGGCGGTCTCTTTATACTGTTTTGGTTCCTTAAAAACGTGCTTAATTTTTCCTTGATGGAATTTTCCATGGCAATCTTCATGTACTGTCACGAGGTTCTCTGCCATATCTGAACCACCCTTATGTCGCTCAATTATATGGTGCGTGTGCAAAATGCCACCTTTTTTCTTACAGATTTGACATGTATAATGGTCTCTCGCAAATACATAGTATCTTGTATTCCAAAAGCCAAATGCGTCTCCTTGTTGATACGCTTTCCCTTGTATATCAGGGTTCTTTAGTTTTTGTATATCAAACTTGCCGACTTCTACAATGACTTTTGGTGAAGGCAATAGCGATTTGAATGTCTCAATCCAATGAATGATGTTATCGGTTCGACTTTGAATCGATGGGGAAGCCAGCCTTCTTTCTTTTTCGATTGAGAAAGCGCGCTTTTCGGTAACGGGTTGTACGTTGTCTTCTACCTCTACGTAATGTAGCTCTGAGGGTAAGATTCTCTTTGATATCTTGACGTAGCTCAATGGTTCCTTTCGCTAGTACTTTTCCTCTGTTGTAATCGCGACCCCCACATATTTTGCACCGCTATCGACACCAATTGTAACAGGTTTCAATGTTTCACCGGTGGCATACTGCAATTGAATTGTAAACGGTGTATGCCTAAAAATCTTAGCTTTTCCTTGTTTAAGAAGAAGCCGTGCCTTACGAGTACTGCAAGGCATGAGCGGTTCTCCTCGTAAATTCTTGACAAATACACGCATGTTTTGTCCCTCCTAAGAGTTTGTTTCCCTTCGCCAATGTTTGTAGGTGTTAGCAACTTCTTATGAAAGAAGGCCTGTGGTTGACCGTCCCTTCCCAACCAGAACTGTTACAGAGCCACCATAGAGCCAAGAACTAGGGAATTATTCTTGGGTATGCAACCTACGAACGTAGTCTACAAAAGGCTGAGGCTAGACAATCAGGGCTTTTTGCAAGCCCCCACTTCAAAACGCGTTAGCGTTTAAGTGGTGGGTAGTTGACTCCACTTCGCTAAAGCAAATCCAATCGCAACCTTTGCAGCAGACGCTAGAGGAACCGATAGTTCACTATTATGCGAAGCTACAATACTTTTGTTTTTTGGAGAATAAACAACGATTCCTACTTGACCCGATTCGATTTCTTTTATTTTCTGGATCAATGCATCCATATGTATACCCCTTTTCGATTCCATTTTCCCACCCTCAATATTTCTATAACTGAAATCGAAATTCCTTTTATTATGTTAACTATATAAATCCATTTTGATTTTTCGACATATAGCCGCGACTATGGATAACAACAGGTGACCTGCACTCGTTTTCTCTCTTTGTTTTCACTTGGCATGGGACAGGAAAAGGATCTGACCGTTTCTATGCATGGCCGGATGCTCTCTCCCACCTAAAAAGAAGGGGTTTATGTCGGTTTTTTAATTTGTATTTATATAAATTACTCTTCTACTTATAATCTAGTGTAGCTGGTAAAACAAAGGCTCCATTTTCTTTACGAAATGCTATCACATTCACCACAGCATCTACATTTAATACACCGTAAATATGCGGATACTTCTGTCCATTGGAAGCCACTTCATATTTTATCTCCGCCTTAACAAGGTCTGGATCGATTACTAATAGTACTATTTCTGTTTCATTACTAAAATATTTCTTTGCAACTTCAGTAGATTGCTCTAAACTTGAGCAATGAATAAACCCTTCCTCTCTAAGAGAATCTTCAATGATTTCACCTGTCGTTTTTCCTTTTTCCCAATCTTTATGATTCATAACTTTTGTGATGATATTCATTCGCTTTTTCTTCCTTTCCGTTACTGTGTATATTCAAATTCAACAGTATATAAAAGAAAAAATCAAGAGGACTTTCCCATGCATTACGATGAAAAGCCCCTTGATTCATACATCTACTTCTATATTCTAGCCTCATATAGGTCATCAGGAATTTTCTGAAGTAACGGTGAACGCTCTCCAGAATAAAAAATCCATAAGTCATGCAGCGATCTCGTACATCCTACATATAATAATTTGGCATCGTGTTTCGTATCTTTATAATGCGCTTCATCCACATCTACAAGCAATACTGCATCAAATTCTAGGCCCTTTGCTAGGTAAACAGGAACAACTGAAATGCCGCCCTCATATTTGCTTTGATTGGCTTCTATCACATTAACAGAGATACCCGCTTTTGTAAGTTTTTCATAAATGTCACGACACTCTGCATCAGTTCTACCTACGACTGCAATGGTTTTCACATTATCTTTTTGCATTTTTTGTAGTGTAGAGAGAATGGCTTCAAATTGATCCTCAGCTGACACGATTTTCACTTTCTCTCCGCTACGGAAAACAGGTGTCGCAAGACCCACTGGTATTTCAGCACTTCGAATCACTTCATTTGCAAACTGAATGATTTCTTTTGTAGAACGGTAACTTCGCGTCAACTCGTAGTATCCCGATTCTTGAAATACCTGCTTAAAATCATCCCAATCCTCAATGCCTTGATAATCGTAAATAGCCTGGGATAAATCTCCTAAAATCGTAAAGGAATTTCCAAGCGTCATTTCCTTTAATATGAATAATTGAAACGGAGAGAAGTCTTGTGCTTCATCAATGACAACATGATGAAATTTCTGTCCTAGTTTAATTCCTTCTAAATGATGATGAATATAAATAAGCGGTGCTAAATCTTCTAATTGGACTTCTTTTTTTCTACAGTTTTTCGCTGTTTCTTGAACGAGTTCAGCTGGTAAGATTTCTAACAAATTTTCTTGTTTCATAAGCATACTGTAAAATGACAGTGCACTCATTTTCGGCCAATATTTCATATAAGCATTCAATCTCTTTGTTGCTTCTTTTTTCAGTAGTTTTTTCTCGTTCGTTCCTTCAAACTTTTTCAATTCCATCTCAATCCAGCGCTTCATTCGTCCGATAACACGTTCTCGTCTTTTTGCCACCGGATAATGTTTATATTCTATTTGAATCCATTTCTTAATTTCATCCATCTTAATAACCGCTCGGTCCCAAGCCTCAAAATCTTTTGTTGGTAAAAGATTCTTTTCAAAATGAATACAGCTTTCCTGAATGAACGATTTGAATTTCATCGTTCCCTTTAATTTACCAAGCAGAACCTTTTTCTCATCACGATTTATTGAAAAAGCTTGTTCCAATTGTGTTTCCGTACTTTTCACTTTCACTGGATCATTTAATGTCTGCAGTGCCCAGTCCTGAAATGTCGTTTGGCTAATATCACCTACACCAAGCTCTGGAAGGACACTAGAAATGTAATCAAGGAATAAACTATTTGGCGCAAATACAATCATTCTTTCCGCTTTCAATTGTTCCCGGTATTCATAAATTAAAAAAGCAAGCGATGTAAAGCGATCGTTGTTTTTCCGCTTCCTGCAACCCCTTGAATTATAAGTGGCATATTTTTTTCCGCTCGAATGATATCATTTTGTTCCGCTTGAATCGTCGAAACGATATCTTTTAACTTGTTATCTTTATTTTCACCTAATCGGTACAGAAGGAAATCATCTGCAAGCGATAGATCGTTGCTCCCTTTTACATATGTATCAACAACACGTTCTAGCTCTCGTTTGCGAATAGAAATGTTTCTTTTTAAATAAATATTCCCTTCAATTAATCCGTCTGGTGAATGATAAAAGGCTGGTTCCTCGCCACCGGTAAATGAATAAAACATACTAGCGACAGGTGCACGCCAGTCAATAACAATCGGCTTCATTGTATCTTCATCTGAAACGCCGACCTTTCCAATGTAAATAGGATTTGGTTCTAACTGTCCGTCTTCTTCAAAATCTAAGCGACCAAAGTATGGTTCTTGCACGCCAATGCGAAGATTTTTCCGACTTGACTCTCTCATACTTTCAAGTACTTGCTCTTTTATATCTTCTCCGTAATAGATCGGAACTTTCTCCAGTTTTTCTAATTGCTCATCCATTTTAGATAAAGTATCATTCATTCGCTGTAGCTCTTGTTTATAGATACTGTTCATTTCGATGATTCCCTCCTATTCGCTCGAAATTTTCAGTCGAACTATAATTTTATAAAAAATACAATTGTAAAGTCAATAGATAAGAGTTTTCTAAACCATAACAAAAAGACAGATAGTATCATCCTCTTAATAAAGGAACTGTACACAGCGAATGATATTGCAATCATCGAAAAAACGTATTCTTTCTCATTGGAACAATATGAAGATAGCAACAGCCGATGTTATGTCAGTGATGAACGTTTCAGGAAACTCCAGTAATGGAAAATATAAAAAAGGAAGCTACTCTACAGGATGGCTTCCTTTTTTGTTACACTTTGTCCTCGCTGTTTCAATATATAAGTCCTTAACAACCTCTTACTTTCTAAGTCACTCCATGAAATCATGTAATTGTAAATGAACCGACTTAATTTGTTTTAAACGTACTTTATTGTTACGCAATACATCGATTGTACTAGTCCTCAGTCGTAATATTTCTATTTTCTAAATAAACTGGTTGTGTAATCCGGTCGTATAAATCCTCTTCTAAGTTTCTCGTATACTCTTCTAGTTCATCTAATGCTTTGAGAGACTTTCTTTCCCACTGATTATTAGCCTTCACCAATTAGGCTTTTACGGGGGCATTTTATCTACCATCTAACTTCTTTGCTTCCTGCTGAACGTTGAGGTAGGGATATCGTCGCCCGCAAATAGCGGGATATAAACCAAAAAAAAACGAAATCTATCTAGATTCCGTTTTTCATAAAACTTCATTTATCAAACACTCATCCCTGTTCGATCGTCATTTAAATCTGTAACATATTCAACATCTGTAAAATGTTGTTTTATCGCATTTTCATACAATTGATTCAACATATTTTTATCTTTACAATACAGAGTTACATATTCACACTCTGCAATTAATAAAATAAGTTCGCAATCACTATGAAGAAATTCTTCATATGTTTCAATTTCTGTAATTCCCCCATGTTTAGGATAGATCTTAAAGTCCGTAAAAACGATATAATATTGTTGCTCATTGATTATTTTATGGACTTTAGTCCCCTCTATTACATAATTCTCTTTTGGAAATAAGTGCTCTTGTTTTCCATCATAAATTTCTACTGTTTCAATCGAAATTAGAAAATCTTTTAAATCCACAGGTTGCAAAATCTGAGACAAATACATTCCATATTCATTTGGAATCATAAAGCTAATGCCTCTTTCCAACTTTATCCCCCCTGCTTATTTCCACTTAATAACTTATTATAACGCACCCAATCACCAGAAATAATAGGGCGCTGCAGCATTTCCTCACTTTGTGCTACATATACATATGCCGTAATATTTCTATTTTCTAAATAAACCGATTGTGTAATCCGGTCGTATAAATCTTCTTCTGGGTTTCCCGTATACTCTTCTAGTTCATCTAATGCTTTTAGTACAGTATCGCTTACTTCATACACTTCTCCATGTACTTTTTCATCTATAGACGGAACCATTGCGGGATAATACTCGTTCGTATCAAATAGTTTTCCATAAGTCCATGCTTCTGCTGCGATACATGTTGAGTCTTGCAAATAATGAGCATTTATTTCATTTTTTCTTAGTGTGCCATACACAAAAACGTAGTGCATATCCCCTATCCCCTTAACACTTTTCTATTTTCGTATTTGCAAATAAGCTCGGATCATAAAATAACTCACAGCATTAGGAAGTTGTTCCTTCATAGACTTTAAGCCACCTTCTGCATTTTTCACAGCTGCTTCAATGAGAGATTCATATTCTTTTGGCACAAAGCTTGCCCAATCTACTTCCATTCCTTCTTCAAAGCTTCGAATCAAATGATTTTCAACTGTTTGACGAGACAGTCCTCTTTCTTTCGCAATCGCATCAAGCGCTTCGCCTTTCTTGTACATTTCATACGTTTCAAGATGAGAATTTTTCGATGCTTTTGCTGACTGTTTTCGTTCCGTTACAGTTTCTGTCTTAAGATTTTCCGCATAATCCGGATTTTTTTCAATAAAGTCGATCACTGCTTGTAAAAATTGAGAGCCATATTTGGCAAGCTTATGTTCCCCAATCCCTTTTACTTGTAGTAACTCGCCATCACTTTGTGGCATTTTCGCACACATATCTTTTAACGTCTGATCAGAGAAAATAACAAACGGTGGTACACCTTCTCCTTGTGCAATTTCTTTACGAACATTACGCAGCTCTTCAAATAATGGATGATCTTGAACAATTTGTCTCGTTTCCACTCTTTCTTTTCGTAGGACTGCTTCATTACCAAGCAATGCATTCTTTCCTTTTGCGGTTACTTTTAACGTTGGGTATGTTCCATGTTCTACCGCAATGAGTTCTTCTGAAATTAAAAACTCGATAAACTCACTGACCTCTTTTACACTGCGATTTGATAAAAGACCGTAAGTTGGTAATGTATGAAAATTAAATTCGATTACTTTTTTGTTTTTAGATCCCGTTAACACTTGGGCAATCATTTGTTTCCCAAAACGTTGATTTGTCCGAATCATACAAGATAAGACCATTTGTGATTCTCTCGTTACATCAATGCTTTCACGTTCATCTGTACAATTACCGCAGCGTCCGCAGTCTTCTTTCGGCTCTTCACCAAAGTATTGCAAGATGAATGATTGTAAGCATTGTTCTGTATGACAATAATCCGTCATATTTTGCAGCTTTTCTAGTTCATTTGAAAACCTTGATTCTCCTGTAGATTGATCAATTAAAAAGCGCTGCACCTGCACATCTTGTGAAGCATACAGCAAAATACATGCACTATCTAATCCATCACGACCAGCACGGCCTGCCTCCTGATAATAACTTTCCATATTTTTAGGAAGCTGATAATGAATAACATAACGAATATTCGATTTATCAATCCCCATCCCGAAAGCTGATGTAGCTACCATAACGCTTACTTCATCACGTAAAAAACGCTCTTGCTGTTCATTCCGATCGTGATCATTCATGCCCGCATGATAACGTGAAACTGACACACCCGCTTTATATAAATCTTCATACAGTTGATCGACAACTTTTCGAGTCGCTGCATAAATGATCCCGGATTCCTTTTTATTTTGGCGAATATAGTCCGCTAAAAAAGAATAGCGATCTTGTCCTTTTACAACAGAAAAAGATAAATTTTCTCGTTCAAAGGTCGTCATAATTGTATTGCTTTGATCGATTTCTAGCGTACTACAAATATCCTCACGCACTTGCGGTGTTGCAGTTGCGGTTAACGCAAGTACAAGTGGTTTTTCTGGAAGATAGTCTAAAATACGATGGATATGTAAATAACTTGGGCGGAAGTCATGTCCCCATTGTGAAATACAGTGCGCTTCATCAATCGCAATCATTGGTATTTTCATATCAATAAGCTGATCAACAAACTCCATTGAATCTAAACGCTCTGGTGCGATATACAACAATTTATAATGACCTTGCTTCGCTAATTGAATACGTTGATTTGCTTCTGTAATCGATATAGAACTATTAATATAAGTAGCTGAAATACCATTTTGTACTAACGTATCCACTTGATCCTTCATAAGTGAAATCAGTGGCGAGATAACTAATGTCGTTCCCTCAAATACTAATGCCGGAATTTGATAACAAATCGATTTACCACCGCCTGTTGGCATAATACAAACGGTATCTTTTCCATCTAATACATTTTTAATTGTCTCATCCTGTCCTCTGCGGAATGATGAGTAACCAAAATAGGACGCTAAAAGTTCTTGTGCTTTTGTAAACAAAAAAGATTCACCTGCTTTTCTTAGTCTTTCATCTACTAATATTATATCATTAGTTAAAAATCATTGTACTCTCTACTTCTCTCCATCTCTTCGCATGCTTACGAATAATCATTAAAAACTCGTGTAAAGTAGGAGAAAACCATTTATCCCGCATTAACGGGCAGTAATACCCCCACCTCAAAGTTCAGCAGAAAGCAAAGAAGTTAGGTGGGGGATAAACTGCCCGTAAAAGCCCGATTGGTTCAACTAATAATCAGTGGGGGATGAAGAAAACCCCCACTGATTAAAGTTTCACTTTATTTTTATGGTATGCAAGTTGTGTTGCAAATTTTGCTTCACTTGAAATGACAGCGTGTAGTTTCTTGTCTTTCTGCTCTTGCTCAATCGTAATAATTGGCAATAAAGAAATTCCTAATCCGCACATTACACATTGCTTTATTGCCTCAATGCTCCAAAACTCAAATGTACTTTCATGCTGAATCCCTTATCTTTGTAAATAATATTCAAAAAATGCTCGGTAACTGCATCCGCGTTCTGTGTACAAAAAGGTTTCCTCTTGAGAAAATTGGGCATCATACGAATCTGTTTGTGTAACAATGTAATCTTTCGGAAAAACAAACGCCATTTGCTCCATTACAAGTTGCTCAATATGTAAATCCTCTTCATAACGCTCGGTATCTAAGAGGAAAGCAATATCTATATTTCCACTCTTTAAATCATTTCTCAATTTCCTACACGTCGAAGCTTTTAATGTAATTTTCACTTTTAAAATCCTCTTCATCCCTTTACATTTAACATATATCGATATATTTTATTAGTATCTTTGTTTATATTTGTAGGAGGCAACATTTTGATTAACGCAATAGGTATCGCTTTTATTCTTTCTAATAAACTCGAAAACAAGAAAAAAGTTTATCTTAATGATAGATTTGCACTACTAGACATTATTGAATCTAAAGATGCATATGATTCTGAAGGCAACCCATTAGTAGAGCTAACCTGTAAATATAGTATTTATTTGGATGAAAAATACTACTGTAAATCTCTTGAAGACTATACTGGACAAGTATTCCCTTTCCTAAGTTCAAAAATAGGAAAAGGTCTTGTTAGAAATTTAAATTATTATTTTTCATATGTTGACGCATATAATAAAAAACCACCAGTTAAAGAGATAAGAAGACTTATGGAGCAAGTAATAAATTATAAATAACATTTAATGTGTTCTAAATGGAAATGCTCTTTAAAATAAGGGGGTATCCCTAAAGCCCCCTTATTTTTCAATAACTAATTATTAATCTTCATCTCGATATGTTAATTCAGCTAAAAATTCTTCCAGTGAATCACTATGTAATATCTAAAATTTCCACCTCATGATTTTCTAACCGCTCGAGCATACATAGCAATTTATCAATTTCATTCTTGTAGGACATTTTACTCTCTCCTCATCTAGCTTTTCGCCTTATAAGCCTATATTTCTAACGATACACAACACACTTATGTACAATATAAATCGAATTCTTTTAACTTTTACTGAATCTCGGTATGATTTTCAACCGCACACTTCAACTTCTGCAACATATACCCAATGCCTTTACAGCCTTCTAATGGATAAGAAATGATCTCTTCTGGATATAGCTTTGTCACTACTTTTTTATGTTTCTTTCCTGCAAGCAAGATAATTTCATCAAAGTCTAACAGCTTTTTATTAATCATCTGTTTTTTTAGTTGTTCTATACTAATAATCTCATCACTTTTCGAATCAAAAGCAAGATCATAGTTTTCTTTCACTATATCAGTTGGAAGTAAAAATCCATGCTTTGCGGATAAAATAACCCAATGTGTAAAGAATTGAGAAGCATACGCTTGGCACGCCTTTCCGAATGGACTAATGTATACATCTTTCGCTTCTGTTGGTCCCTTATCAGAGTACTTATCCCAAATTTTCTTTTTTCCACATGGAATGATGCATAGCCTTTTCATTGTTACGTTCTTACCTCTTTTCTTTTTCAATCCCATTTATAATCTGCTTCATTTTTTCATTATTACTTTTAAGATATGACATATTAATTACCAATAAGATCATAGCATTTTTAATTCTAAGATAAAAATATCAGGTTTTTCTTTTCTTCCTATCCAAGTTCCATTTTTCCTATATAAAACATTAAAATAACAGACGTTAATGTTTGGAATTTCATCCTTCCTAAAAACAAAAAAGAACAAGCAGACTGTATATCTGCTTGTTCTTTTACATCCAAAGTTACTCTTATAGAGCTTGGAATGTTTCTGTTAATACAGGAACGATTTGTTTTTTACGAGAAACAACACCTTTTAAAGTAGCTGTATTGTTTTCTAATGTTACATTATATGCTTTCTCAACAACTTGTGTTGATTTACCAATCGCAAGACCAACAGAATCGTTTGTTAAGATGTCAGTTACAACAAATAAGAATAGGTCTAAACCTTTTTCTTCTACTACTGCAGAGATTACTTTTTCTAATTCTGCTTGGTGTACAAGAACGTCGTTTGTATCAACAGCGTTTACTTGCGCGATTTCAACTTTTGCATCGCCCATTTGGAATTCTTTTGCGTCAAGGGAGATTAATTGCTCCATTGTTTTACCGCTTAAATCTGCGCCAGCTTTTAACATTTCTAAGCCATAGCTATCTGCATCAACACCAGCGATTTCTGCTAGTTCACGAGCTGCAGCTACGTCTTGTTCTGTGCAAGTTGGAGATTTAAATAATAAAGAATCTGAAATGATTGCAGATAACATTAATCCTGCAACCTCTTTACGAATTGCTACGCCGTTTTCTTTGTACATTTTGTTTAAGATTGTTGCTGTACAACCAACTGGCTCACAACGGTAGTATAAAGGATCGCTTGTCTCAAAGTTAGCAATACGGTGATGGTCGATAACTTCTAATACACGAACAGATTCGATATCGTTAGCACTTTGTTGACGTTCGTTGTGATCAACTAAAATAACGTTGTCCACTTCGTTTGCTACTGTCTCAACAAAACGCGGTCCTTCTACTTTAAAATGATCTAACGCAAATTGAGTTTCACCGCTGATTTCACCTAAACGTACAGGTTCAGCATTCATTCCTAATTCTTTTTTCAGTTCTGCATAAGCAATTGCAGAACAAATTGCATCTGTATCTGGGTTTTTATGCCCGAAAACTAGTACTTTTTCCATAATTTCCACCTCTTCATGAAAAGGATATCTTATAGAAGCAAATATGACAATATTTTAAACACATTTTTTTATAAATAAACAAAATTTCTTTCCTATTTTGTATAAAAAAACAGCTAATCCACTTTACCTTTAAGGAAATATAGGATAACGTGTTGAATAAATTTACTTATAACATATATTTTCAAATAAAAAGGAGGTACCATATATGCCGCATATTACGCTTGAAAATAATGTAAACTTATATTACGAAGATAAAGGTAACGGCACACCTATTTTATTTATACATGGTGTTTGGATGAGTAGTCGCTTCTTTCAAAAACAAATGCCTTATTTCAGTGAAAAGTATCGTTCGATTTCTGTTGATTTACGTGGTCATGGCCAATCATCCCATGTAGAAACCGGACATACGATTTCTACTTATGCCCATGACTTACACGCTTTTATAGAAGCATTATCTTTAAAAAATGTAATACTAGTTGGCTGGTCAATGGGAGCTTTTGTCGTGTGGGAGTATATAAAACAATTTGGAGAACAAAATTTAAAAGCGTCCGTGATCGTAGATGAATTGGCTTCGGATTACAAATGGCCTGATTTCCCTATTGGAGCATTCGATTTTCCAACACTGATTCACTTTATGAGAGAGGTTCAAACGAATCAAGTTGAATTTCTAAAAGGATTTATCCCTCTTATGTTTAAAGACCCTCTTTCCGAAGATGATTCCGCGTGGATGCTAGAAGAAGTTACGAAAGTTCCAGCATCTATTGCAAGCGCTATTCTTTTCGATCAATCCGCCGTTGATTATCGTGAGGATTTAAATAAAATTACGAAGCCGACTTTACTTTGTTTTGGGAGAGAAGAAAAATTAATTCCAGTTGCTGCAGGAGAACACTTACACAAACATATAAACAACTCTCAATTCGTTATTTTCGAAAATAGCTGTCATTGTCCGTTTTTAGAAGAGACAGACCACTTTAATAAAGTAGTAGATTCGTTTATTCAGTCTTTGTAACTGAAAAATTGAAAACTCCTTCATCACGAAGGAGTTTTCAATTTTTCAATGCTTTTGCTGGCGTAATTCTCCCATACATTCCTGTACAAGAGTTACCGCTTGACTCATCGCAGCTCCACCCGCAAATGCTGCTGCAACACCGCATGCCTCTAAAACTTCTTTATCAGAGCAACCTTGATCAATGCAA